>JAEHDT010000032.1 GCA_016880225.1 Gemmatimonadota bacterium
GACGAGCCAGGGGCGGTGCGGTCATCCCTCGCGACCGAGTTCACGCTGCGGCGCCGCGTGCTCGCCGGCTACGAGGCGGCGCGGGCACAGTGGCCGGTGCGGCTCGCGGCGCTGGCGACCAGGATCGACCGCTACGCGGCCGTACTCGCCGTGGCGGGACTCGATGCCCGTCAGCTCGCGCCCCAGCGCTTCACGATCGCTCGTGTGGCCCGCTATGTCGCGAACGCGGCCCTCGTGCTGCTGCTACTCTTGCCCGCCGCGGCGGTCGGCGTGGTGCTGCACTACCCGGCGTACCGGGCAGTGGGGTTCGTGGCGACGGGCATGGCGAAGGGGGCGGAGGATGCGCTTGCGAGCATCAAGGTGCTCGCGGCCATGCTGCTTTTCCCCGTCACGTGGACCGGCGCGGCCGTGGCCGCGTGGCTGTGGCGGGGACCGGAGGCGTCGGTGGCCACGGTGGTGGTCGCGCCGCTCACCGGGTACGCGGCGCTCGTGTTCTTCGAGCGGCTCGACCGCATCGTGGGTGGCGCGCGTGCTCTCGGCCTCTTCACGTTTCGGCGGTGGGCGTTCCTGCGGCTCCTGGCCGAGCGCAAGGCAATTCAGGAAGCGATCCTCGCGCTCGGCCGGGATATCGGCGCGGCTTAGGCTACTGCCAGGTCTTCACCTGCTCCACGAAGCCGCGCGACAGGTCGGCGAGATCCACGCGGCTCGAGTGCGCCAGGGCGAACCCGAGATTCCCCCGGAACGTAGTGACGGTCGAGTCGATCTCGATCGCACGCGCCAGCGGGCCCAGTGCGTCGTCGAACTTGCCCTGCTCGATGTACACCCGCGCCATGTCGTTCATCGCCCACGCGTCGCTCCCGTCGAGCACGATCGCGCGCTTGAACGCGTCGATTGCGCCGGCCGAGTCGCCGGTGGCGGCCTTCACGCGGCCGAGCATGCGGTACGCCTCGTTCGAGGCCGAGTCGAGCTGCAGAACCGCCTCCACCTGAGGCAGCGCTTCGTCCGCCTTGCCCTGCTCGATCAACACGCGGGTCAGGTTGAGGCGGCTCTTCACGTGGGTGGAGTCCTTCTCGATGGCGCTTCGCAACGCGCTCACGGCCGCGTCGCGATCCCCTGCCTTCCAGGCCGACAGGCCGAGCATGTAGTAGCCCCACACGTTGTCGGGATGCTCGGCGGTGTAGGCCGTGAACAGACGCACCGATTCGGCGTAGCGCTTGTCCGTGAACGCCGTCTTCGCGTCGTCGAACGACACCGGGCTCGTGACGACCGGGCCGGTAGGCCCGTTCGGCGTCGCGACACTCGCGGTTTCCGCGGTGA
Source organism: Gemmatimonadota bacterium (assembly GCA_016880225.1). Classification (GTDB taxonomy): domain Bacteria; phylum Gemmatimonadota; class Gemmatimonadetes; order Gemmatimonadales; family GWC2-71-9; genus AG41. Next base: position 1,318 of record JAEHDT010000032.1, read on the forward strand.
CCTCGGCGGCGTTCGCGTCGCCTGAGGGAGCGCGCTTGCCGCCGCACGCGCCGAGCGCGATCGCGGCCGCGAGGCACGGGATGAGAGTGAGCTTCCGCATAAGATCCTCCTTGTGGTTGGGCGCTTGGGGCGCCGGGAACTGGGATGCAGCGCCCGTTCCCAAGGCAGGAGGGAGGCCAGCGGTCAGCCGTGAGTCATGAATCGTCGAATCAAGCAGTTAGGTCGGGGCGCGGAGCGTCGTGTGTCCCGGTGGACACGCGACGCGAGGGTCTCACGTGTCCGGATCGACACGTTCCCGGCTGATGTTGTGCCGCCGCATGATCTTCAACAGGCTCGCGTGGTCGGCGAGACCGAGCGCCCGGGCGGTCTCGGTGATGTGCCAAGCGTGGCTCTCGAGCGCCGTGACGATGATCTGGCGCTCGGCCTCGGTTTTCAGGGCGTGGAAGCTGGTGACGGCGCCCCGCTCCAGCGTAGGCGGGTTCGCCCCCTCCCGGATCTCGGCCGGAACCGCGTCGAGACCAATCGCGTCGCCGTCCGTCGCGATGATCATCCGCTCCACCACGTTCCGCAGCTCGCGCACGTTGTTGCGGGCCCAGTCGTACGCCATCAGGCACGCGAGGACGTCCGGAGCGACGCGCTTGGAACGGACGCCGAACCGGGCGCAGGTGGTCGCTACCAGGTGCTCGACCAGCGCCGGCATGTCCGAGAGCCGCTCACGCAGCGCGGGGACGCGTATCACGTGGACGTTGAGCCGGTAGTAGAGATCCTGACGGAACCGTTCGGTCCCGACCAGGGCTTCGAGGTCGCGGTTCGTCGCCGCGACCACCCGCGCGTCCACCGCGATGGTGCGGTTGCCGCCCAGCCGGCTGACTTCGCGCTGCTCGAGCACGCGCAACAGCTTCGCCTGGGCGGCGAGGGGCAACTCGCCGATCTCATCCAGGAACAGCGTGCCGGCCGCGGCGGCCTCGAACGCTCCCTTGCGCAGCGCGTTGGCCCCGGTGAACGCACCCCGTTCGTGCCCGAACAGCTCGTCCTCCACCAGGTTCTCGGGCAGCGCCGCGGCGTTGAGCGCAACGAACGGCCCTGCGGGATGCGCCCCGAGGCGGTGCAGCTCGCGGGCCACGAGTTCCTTGCCGGACCCGCTCTCGCCCACGATCAGCACCGGGCTCGGAATCCTCGCGACGCGGGCGATCGCTTCCCTCAGCTGGTGCATGGCGGGGCTCGCGCCCACGAGCGGCGCTTCGCCGTCGAGGTGCCGGCGCAGCACGGCGACTTGAGCGCCGAGCCGCTGCCGCTCGAGCGCGTGCGCGACCTCCTGGACCACGCGCTCCATCGGCTCGGCCTTGTCGATAAAGCCCGCGGCGCCGAGCCGGATCGCCTGCACGCAGCGGTCGTAGTTGCCCGTCCCGGTGTAGACGATGACGGGAACGCGGAAGCCGCGCCGCTGCATGGCCCGGAGCACTTCGAAGCCGTCCATTCCCGGCATCTCGAGGTCGAGGATCACGCAGTCCACTGCTTCTCGCTCCAGCAGGTCGAGCGCCTCGCGTCCGCTGTGCGTGACGAGCGCTTCGTAGCCGCCCACGCGCTTCAAGTCGTAGGCATACTGCTGCGCCAGGGCGGCGGCGTCGTCGACGACCAGCACGGCGGTCACGCGCCCGCTCCCGGGAGCTCGACAATGAACCTGGTGCCCGTCCCCGGCTGGGTCTCCACCCGCAACACGCCGTTGGCGTCGAGCACCAGGCGCCGCACGATCGACAGGCCGAGTCCCGTGCCCCCGGGCTTGGTGGTATAGAAGTCGTCGAACGCGCGGTTCAGCTCCTCCCTGGTCATGCCCCGGCCCGTGTCGGCGACGGTGATGCGCACGCCGGGCTCGCCGTTGCCGCTTCCGGTCCGACCCGTGGACACGATCACGCGGCCGGTTGCTCCCGCGAGGCTGTCGAGGGCGTTGCCGATCAGATTCTCGAGGATGCGGCGCAAGACCAGCGCGTCCGTACGCGCCGTCGGCACGCCGTCCACCAGCTCCATCCGGAGCTCCGCGATTCCCGTGTCGCCCACACGGCCGAGGGTCTCACGCACGACGGCGTTCACGTCGCACGACTCGCGGGCCGGCCGCGGGTAGAGCCGCGCGTAGTTGCTGGCGAGGCGCTCCAGGTAGGAGATGCTCGACTCCACCGTTTCCCGGCGCTCCCGGAAGGCGGCGGCGAGCGGCTCCGGGCCTTCGCCGGCGGCCTCTGCGAAGTGCCGGAATACGTTCCGGATGGGGATCAGGCCGTTCTTGATGTCGTGATTCACCTGGCGGGCCAGGTCGCCCATGGCCAGCCGGCGCTCGGCCTCGCGCAGGCGCGCCGCGCCGGCGCGCAGCCGCTCGGTCATCGCTCCGAGCAGGCGGGTGAGGACACCGATCTCGTCCACGCGGTCACTTTCGAAGGACACGTCGAGCCGGTCAACGTCGACGTCGGCCGTCTTCGCGGCCAGCTCGGCGAGGGGGCGGCTGATGCGGGCCGACAGCCACGCGGCGAGGAGCAGCGCGATCACGCCGGTCGCGAGCACGGCGGCGAGGAACGACAGCTCGACGCCCCGGCGCAGCGCGGCCAGGGAGGCGAGCGAGTGGGTGACCACGATACGCGCCGGGACGAGCCTCGCGGAGTCGCCCTCGGTCACGAACGCCTGCGTCAGGATGCTCACGACGTGTGCGGCCGTATCGCGCGCGGCAACCGTATCGGGCGGCAGGGCGAGCGTCACGGCGAGCTCGGAATCGGGCGCCAGGCGGGCGAGGAAGCTCGAGTCCACCGCGACGCCGCCGACGACGGTAAAGCGGCGTCCGCCGATCTGCACCGAGTCGAGTCGCGCGAGCGCCAGGAAGGGCGCCTCGGGCGTGCGGGCCCACACCAGCGCCGTGCCCCCTGCCGCCGCGAGGAGACGCGGCAGCTCGGGCTCGGCCCGGTCGTACTCGTTGCGGAAGTGACCCGAGCTGACGATGCGGCCCTGATCGTCCTGGATCTGGAGCATTTGGAGACCGGCGAGATGCATCGCGTCACCGGCGTAGTCCAGCAGGTAAGTGCGTTCGCCACCGTGACGGGCGGCGGCGTAGAAGGCGTTGTCCACGGCGAGGGCGCGCGTAAGCGCGTCGAGCCGCGAGGCTATGGCCCCGCTCTGGCGGTCCAGGTCGGCGCGGATCACCGAGACGAGCGCGGTCACACGCTGCTGGTAGGCCGCGGTCATCCGGTCCGCCATCGACACGCGCACCCGCAGGCCGAACACGATCAAAGGGACCAGCGCCACCGCTCCGAACCCAAGGAGGAGGCGACTGCGAAAGCTCATGGCGGGGTGAGGCGGAGCGTCCCGTCCCAATCGAGGGCCATCCGGGGGAGCCCGCGCCGCACGACGGCGTGGGCGCGGACGTCGAGCAGCGGCGTGGTGGTGCCGCGCCAGCTCCACGGAGGCAGGTCGAGCGCGGCGCGGCAGGCGTCGTACACCCGGCGCGGCACGTCGAGCACGTACCACGCGTCGCCCCCGGCCGAGAGCGCCGCCCGGAACGCGATGGCGGACAGGCCTGCCGCGACGGTCCCGCGGCCCAGCGCGCCGAGTCCTACAAGGCGGGCCGCCAGGTCGGCGGCGCTGCGGTCGGTCTGGTCGTACACGACGCGCTGGCGCCGGCCGCTGCGCCCGAGCGTGTCGCGGGCGGCGGGGAGATCACAGGACCGTAGGTCGGCGAGCCAGAAGCGGCCGCCCTCGGTCCATTCGGCGGGGCGGGCGTCGCCGTGGACCGCCTCGCGCAGGCTCTCCAGGCGCAGCGCGTCCGCGTCGGGATGGTCACCACCGGGGCCGAGCAGCACGTACGTCCGGTTCCAGTCGAGCGGGACGTCGACGTATCCGGGAAGGCGGGTGGCGTACTCGAGCGCCAAGGGGTCGCGCGTGACGAGCAGATCGGCTCCGCCGTCGAGCGCGTCGCGCACACCGCCCGGAGGCGCGATCGCGATCTTCGCGACCGCGAGCCGCGCGCCCTGGACCGGGCGAGCCACCATGAGGTCGGGGGCATCGGCCTCGGCCCCGGTCATCCAGCGGCTGCCGGTCCCGATCGGCCAGCCCCCGCCGGGGGCGGGCTTGGTGACCGCGAGCGTCCGGTCGGCGAACGGCGGCAGCGGCTCCGCGGCGCGAACCGTGAACGTGCGCTCGCCCGTGATCGTGACGGCGCGTGCCAGCGCCGAATCCCGAAAGCGCCACGCCGCGACGACGTCCCGCGGCGTGACGGGTGCTCCGTCCCAGAAGCGCGCGTCGTCGCGCAGCGTGAAGCTCCAGCGGTCTCCCGACTCCTGCTCCCACGCGGCAGCGAGGCCGGGCAGCGCGCGCCCTCCGCAATCCAGCCGGATGAGCGACTCGTACAGCTGGGCGAAAACGAGACGTTCGGCGTCGCTCCGCGGCACGGGCGCGTGCGCCGGGTCCACCGGGTCGGTCACGGCGATGGCGACGGTATCGCGCCTGGCGGTCGGCCCGGCGCCGAGCGTGCACGTCGTGTCGCCCGGCGCCGGCGCGACGGGCAGCTCGAGGCGGGGCGCGCCCGCATGGCACGCCGCCGCGAGCATGGCGACGACAACAACCCGGCGGTAAGGGGGGATCACTGAGCTCGGGCTCCGACGGTGGTCTTGGAACGATACCCAGGGCCGGAAGCCCGAGCCAGGACGGCCTGCTAGGCCAGCGGCTTTCGCATCATGAGCGCGAGAATGTTCCCCTCAGAGTCGCGGAACTCGGCCAGCCAGAGCTCGTAGTCGGCGGCCCGATGCACGAGGTGCGGGGTGGTGATGAAGTCGACGCCCCGAGTGCGCAGGGTGTCATGCGCGGCCGCGATGTCGGGGACGAGGTAATAGATGAGCGACGCCGGGTGGTCCACCGTGGGGTTCTCGGCGGGGCCAAGCAGGATGGTCGTGGGACCGCATTGGAAGAAGGCCATCTGGGGAGGCGCTTGGAAGAGGAAGCGCATGCCGAGGGTGTCGCGGTAGAAGCGCACGGCGCGCTCCAGGTCGAGGGCACGGATGTAGATCTGACCGATGGCGTTCAAGCTGAACGGCGTCGCTGCGGGGGTCATGGCTGCCTCCAGGGGTTGCGGGCCGGCTGGTCGATAGTTAGTTTAGCTAAGTAATCACTATGCCGCAATCCCCGGGCGATCCCCGCGCCGCGGCGGTCGCCAACCGGCTGCACTCGGCCGCGATCCACCTGCTGCGCCGCGTGCGCACCCAGGACGACGCCATGGGACTGACCGCGCCCCTCGCGTCCGCGCTCTCGGTCGTGGTGTTCGGGGGCCCGCTCACCCTCGGGGCTCTGGCGCGGGCGGAGCAGGTTCGCCCGCCGACCATCACCCGCGTGGTGGCGCAACTCGAGCGTCTCGGCCTCGTGGGCCGCGAGCCGGACCCCAAAGATGGCCGCGTGCAGCGCGTGCGCGCGACGGCAAAGGGGCGCAAGGTGCTCGAGGCGGGGCGAGCGCGGCGCGTCGCCTCGCTCACTGCCCTGATCGACGCGCTCGCGCCCGCGGAGCTCGTGACCCTCGAGCGGGCGGCCGAGTTGTTGGAGCGTCTGCTCCGGGGTTAGACGGCGGGCTGCTGTTGCGTCAGGCAGTGCAGGGTGCCGAGCCCCCATACCAAGTCGACCGCGTGGATCCCAACGACCGGCCGGTCGTTGAAGAGCTCGGCCAGGATGCCGAGCGCCACGCGGTCCTTGGGGTCATTGAAGGTCGGCACGAGCACGGCTGCGTTGGCGATGTAGAAATTCGCGTAGCTCGCGGGCAGCCGCTGGCGCGCGAAATACAGGGGTGCGGGCATCGGCAGGTCCACCACCTCGATCCTCGATCCGTCTTCCAGTCGCATGCCGCTCAGTCGCTCGCGGTTCTCCGCGAGGACCCGGTAGTTCGCGTCGTGCACGTCGGTCTCGCGGCACAGCACTACGGTCCGGGGCGCGACGAAGCGGCACACGTCGTCCACGTGGCCGTGGGTATCGTCGCCCGCTATTCCTTTTCCGAGCCACAGCACGTTGGTCGCGCCGAGCTGGTCGCGCAGCACCGCTTCGATGTCGGCCCGCCCGAGGCCGGGATTGCGCACCTGGACGGCGGGGTCGAGCAGGCATTCCTCGGTGGTGAGGAGCGATCCGCGGCCGTTGACGTCGATGCTCCCGCCCTCGAGCACGACGTCCCGGGGGCCGGCCCGCGCCGGGAACACGCGCACTCCGAGCTTCCGCGCGACTCGCTCGGCGATGTGGTCGTCTTTGTGCCAGTCGGGGTACTTGGCCCAGGCATTGAACCGGAACCGGGCGATCGCGATTTCCGCGCGGGGGCGGGTGCGCCGCACGAACACCGGACCGAAGTCGCGGGTCCAGCCGCGATCCGTGGGAAACCTGTGGAACTCGACGCGCCCGGCCTCGACCCCGGCCCGGTCGAGCACGCGGCGGGCCCGACGCTGGTGCTCCGCAGAATCGACGAGGATGCGGACGATCTCTTTCGGGGCGACGTGACGCGCGATCTCACCGTAGACCCAAGGGATGACGGCGAGCTTGCCGGGCCAGTCGCTCGCGTTGTGGGGCCAGCCGAGCCACGTGGCGTGATGCGGCTCCCATTCGGCGGGCATGCGAAAGCCGAGGGCGTGAGGCGTGTCTCTCGAAGCGGGCACTACGGGCGGTCGTCGAGGAAGCGACTGCCGATCCCGGCGTAGGCGTCGATGCGGCGGTCTCGCAGGAACGGCCACCCCCGCCGCACCTCCTCGATGCGGGCGAGGTCGATCTCGCCGACCAAGATCGTCTCGCGGTCGGCCGGCGCCTGCGCGATGACGGTGCCGAACGGATCGGCCAGGAACGACGAGCCCCAGAACTCGATGCCGTCGCCGCTCCCCGCGGGGGACGGCTCGTGGCCGACCCGGTTCACCGCGGCGACGTAACAGCCGTTCGCGATGGCATGGCTGCGCTGGATGGTGCGCCAGGCGTCGAGCTGCTCCGCGCCGTGGGTCGCCTTCTCCTTCGGGTGCCAGCCGATCGCCGTCGGGTAGAGGAGGATGTTCGCGCCCTGCAGCGCCGTGAGCCGGGCGCCTTCGGGATACCACTGGTCCCAGCAGACGAGCGTCCCGATGCGTCCCACTCGTGTGTCGAACGCGCGGAACCCGAGATCGCCCGGCGTGAAGTAGAACTTCTCGTAGTATGCCGGGTCGTCGGGGATGTGCATCTTGCGGTAGATCCCGGCGACCCGGCCGTCCGCGTCGATCACTGCCGCGCTGTTGTGGTACAGCCCCGGGGCCCGGCGCTCGAACACCGGCGCGATCACGACCACGCCCGCCTGCCGCGCCGCCTTGCCCAGCGCCTCCGTGCTCGGCCCGGGGACCGGCTCCGCGAGATCGAAAACGTCGGGATCTTCGTGCTGCGCGAAGTAACGCGACCGGAACAACTCGGGCAGGCAGACCAGCTGCGCGCCGCCCGCCGCCGCCTCCCCCACCCGGGCGACCGCCGTCCTCAGGTTGGCCGCGGGATCGGACGCCATCGCCATCTGCACGAGCCCGACGGAGTACTTCGCCGGAGACGTCGCGTTGACCATGAGGGAGAACACTACCACGTTCCCGTTCTGAACGCACCTTTACAGACGATCGGCTGCCGCGTCCATTCCTCCGACCCGACTCGTTCCCCGGAGCAACGCAATGCGCTGGCTCATGATCTTCGCTGTTGCCGTGGGACATCGGCCGTGTCCGTCGCGGAGCGGGGCGTCCGTTCCGGCCGCGTACGCCGATGTCGTCGCCCGGGCGCGGACGCTCGTGTGCGAGCGGCTCGCTCCTCGCGTGCCCGGGCTGCAGGTCGCCGTGGCGGTGGACGGGCGGCTGGTGTGGTCCGAAGCGTTCGGGTACGCCGACCTGGAGCGCCGCAGGCCCGTGAGCCGTGAGACACAGTTCCGGATCGGGAGCGTCTCAAAGCCGCTGACCGCCGCGGCGGTGGCGCAGCTGTACGAGCAGGGCGAGCTCGATCTCGACGCACCGGTGCAGCGGTACGTGGCGTCGTTCCCGGCGAAGCGCTACCCCATCACGACCCGTGAGCTGGCGGGCCACCTCGCCGGGATCCGGCACTATCGCGACCAGGAGTTCCTGCTCAACCGCCACTTCGCAGGCGTCGTCGACGGGCTGTCGATCTTCGAAGACGATTCGCTGCTGTTCCCGCCGGGAACGAAGTTCTCGTATTCCAGCTACGGCTGGAACCTCGTCTCCGCCGTGGTGGAAGGCGCTTCGGGAGAGGGCTTCCTGCCCTACATGAGCGAGCACGTCTTCCGGCCGCTCGGCATGACGCACACCGCCCCCGACCGTGTCGACAGCGTCGTGCCGCACCGCACCCAGTTCTACGACCGTGACAGTACCGGGCATTTCACCATCGCTCCGCCGGTGGACAACAGCTACAAGTGGGCCGGGGGCGGATTCCTCTCGACCGCCGAGGATCTCGTGAAGTTCGGCTCGGCCCTGCTCGCCGAGGGGTTTCTCAAGGCAGAGACCTTGACCCTGCTGTTCACGACGCAGCGGACGAGCGCGGGCGAGCCCACCGGCTACGGCATCGGATGGTTCGTCGGCAGCGACAGCCTGGGCCACAGGCGCGTGTTCCACGGGGGCGGCTCGGTGGGCGGCACCGCGGCCTTCGGCGTGGACCGGGACTCGCGCGTCGTCGTGGCGATTCTCACGAACCTGACCGAGGCGCCGCTCGACTCGGGCAGCGGAATCCCCGCGTTGTTCGACCGCCCCGCCGCGGTCGCGCCCGAGCCGCAGGCGACCGGCTACCGCGTCGTGCGCCGCTACCCGCTGGGCGGGGAGGGCGGCTGGGATTACCTGACGCTCGATCCCGCCACGCGCCGGCTGTTCGTGTCGCGGGGCACGCGGGTCGCGGTGATCGACGCGGACTCGGGCCGCGTGGTGGGCGAGATTCCCAACACGCCGGGGGTGCACGGGGTGGCGCTCGCGCCTGATCTGGGCCGCGGCGCGACCAGCAACGGGCGGGACCAGTCGGTGACGATCTTCGACCTCCGCTCGCTGGCGGCCCTGGGCACCGTGCGCGTGACCGGTGGCAACCCCGACGCCATCGTGTACGAGCCGGTGACGCACCGCGTCTTCACCTTCAACGGGGCGGGGCAGAACGCGACCGCGATCGACGTCAGCGCCGGCGCCGTGGTCGGCACCGTCGCGCTCGGCGGCAAGCCAGAGTTCGCGGTCGCGACGGGGGACGGGCGCATCTACGCCAACATCGAGAACACCGCCGAGCTCGTCGTGCTCGACGCCCGCGCGCTCGCCGTCACGGCACGCTGGCCCCTCGCGCCGTGCGCGGACCCCACGGGCCTCGCGCTCGATGCGGCGCACTCGCGCCTGTTCGTCGGCTGCTCGAATCGGCTGATGGCGGTGGTGGACGGAGCCAGCGGGCGGGTGCTCACGACCCTTCCGATCGGCGCCGGCGTGGATGGCACCGCGTTCGATCCCGGGACGGGGCTCGCGTTCAGCTCGAACGGCGAGGGCTCCGTGACCGTGGTGCGGGAAGTGACTCCCGACAGCTTCAGCGTGGTGGACACTGTGGCGACGCAGCGCGGGGCGCGCACCGTGGCGCTCGATCCCCGGACGCACGCGCTGTTCCTCGCCACTGCGGAGTTCGGACCCGCGCCCGCCGTGACGCCCGAGCAGCCGCGGCCACGCCCCGCGATCGTGCCGGGGAGCTTCGTGATCCTCGTTGTGGGGCGGTAGAGCCGCTCAGGGAGCGGGGGGGCGGACCTCGAACTGCGTCTCGGCGGCGTAGTCCGCCACGCCGCACAGCGTCACGCGGGTGGTATAGCGGCCCGGGGCCGGCGCCGCCTCAGGGGGTATCGGCGCGAACTGCCGGTAGATGCCCCCCAGACGGATCACGATCCGTTCCTGGTTGTGGGTCGGGGCGGGGAGAGCCGTGCGCCACGGCTCCCCGGCGGAGTTCCCTTTCACTTCCACGCACAACACGTCGTTGGTCCGGAACACGAACTCGATCGGAGTCTGACCGATGTTCAGAACGCTGTACATCAGCAACGGCTGTACGCCGCTCGGCTGACCGTCGGCCAGCCGCCACACGATGCGGTTGGGGATCGCGGAAAGCTTCACGACCGCGCTCTCGTTGAAGGAGAGGTGAACGTCGCTGCGGCCCGTGCCATCCGGCTCTGTCTCTCCCATGGCGGCGGCCTCGAACACCGCTCCGCCGGGCTGGAGGGTCACGCGGCCGGCGGCGCGCACGAATCGGTCCTGCAGGCGCGTCAACCGCGCGGCGTCGCCGCGGACCGAGAGCAGGTTGACGCGACGGCCCTCCACGGTCAGCGGTTGGGGCAGCATCAGCTGCCAGCCGCCCGAGTCAGCCCGCTCCACGAAGCCGAGCACCGTCACGGCGGTATCCGGGGTCCCTTGCCCGGCCGATCGGGCCGCGACGGCGGCGACCAGGGCCAGCGCTACGGCCATGCAGCGCAGGGCGGTCTCCTCACCGCTTCGAGAGATCATCGTACAGGGCTTCCACGAAGCGGTCCGGATTGATGTACCCGCCGCCCCAGGCGGCATCGAACTCCGCGCTCGGCTTCGCCGCTTTGACCTGCGCGAGCGTCTTGCCCTGGCGCACCAGCTTCCGCACCCGGTCCCGCACGGTGGCCAGCATGTCGCGGAACGCGGTGACCGCGGCGCGCCCGGACAGCTCGCCGTGGCCCGGGATGTACTTCGTGTTCTCGTCCGTCATCCCGAGCACGCGGTCCATCGCGGCCACCATCCCGTCCACCGAGCCGCCGCTCGACAGGTCGATCAGGGGGTAGCGGCCGTTCCAATAGGTGTCGCCCATGTGAACGACGTTGGCCCGGCGGAAGTAGATCACGACGTCGCCGTCGGTGTGCGCCGGTGCCACGTGGAAGGCGCTGATGGAGTCGCCGTTGAGATAGAAGTTGACGGCGTCGGTGAACGTGACGATCGGTAGCGCCGCCTCCGGCGACGGTGGCACCGTCCTGTTGAGCGTCGCGACGAACTGCTCGACGCTCATCCGGTGCCGCACGTTCTCGTGCGCCACGATGACCACGCCGTCCTTCGCGAAGTTCGCGTTGCCGCCGGTGTGATCGCCGTGCCAGTGCGTATTGAGGAGGAAACGGATCGGCCCGGAGTTGATGGCCGCGACGGCCGCCTTGATCTTGTCGGAGAGCGGCGCGAACTGATCGTCGATGAGCACGACGCCGCTCGCGCCGGCGGACACTCCGATGTTGCCGCCCGCGCCCATCAGCATGTACACGCCGCCCGCCACGGGCACGGTGCGGATCCGCACGGTGTCGAGGCTCTGCTGCCCCGCTAGTGGGGCCGCGAGGCAGGCCAGGAGAATGAACGGCGGCGTGCGGTGCATCCTCACTCCGTTCCCGTGGTCCAGTGCGTGGTGTCGAACAGTGCTTCGGGAAGCGGCCCGCCGGTCTCGATCTCGGTGTACTGCTCGAGCCAGCGCTCGTGACCGTCCACCAGGAACGCGACCTCGGCCGAGAGCCAGGCGGCGCCCGCGGGGCGGTACTGGTTGAAGCGGATGTCGCTGGTGCGCGTGGTGTCGCGCTGCCCCGGCTCGAGCATGCGCACGAACACGAGGCGCTCCCGGTCCACCCAGAACTGGCGCGTGCGCTGGTCTCCCGCCTTCGCGCCCACCACGTACACGGGCCGCCCGTCCCATGTGTCCTCGTGCACCGTGGCGAGGTCGAAGCCGAGCCGCTCGAGGCGCGCGACCGTCTGGTCGGCGGAATCGAAGTAGACGTCGAAGCCCAGCACCATGAGGGGGTGCACGAATGCGGTCGCGCTCTTCAGCCGTCCGCCCGCGAACACGAACTGGGAGTCGCGCACGAACAAAAGCCCCGCTCCCGAGTCGGCGGGCTCGAACTCGATGCGCAGCCGTCCGGGCAGCGAGGCGTACTCCCGCCAGGTCGAATGTTCGGTCTTCCCGTCGGGCGCCGTGGCGGTGTTCTTCTGAACGAAGCTCAACGTGCGGTACCACTTGCCCGCGTAGCGGTCGTGCATCGCGCGCACGATGTCGCGACCCGTCTGGGGCGGTGCCGCGGTCGAGAGCGAGACGAGAGCGCACACGAGGTATGGTGTCATGCACTCCTCCGATTGACGGGCCGGCGGGCGGCCTCTACTTCTCGAGCCGATACCCCGCCTTGCGGACGGTGAGAATATGCTCCGGCGCGGCCGGGTCCGCCTCGAGCTTGCGGCGCAGCTCGGCAACGTGCGTGTCCACCGTGCGACTCAACACGGCCGCGCTGTAGCCCCACACTTCGGTGAGGAGCTCCATGCGCGAGGCGACGGCGCCGCAGCGTTTGAGCAGTGCGAGCAGCAGGTCGAACTCCTTGGGGGTGAGCGCCACGGGGCGCCCGTCGCGCAGCACGGTGCGGGAAGCGGGGATCACCTCCACCGCGCCGAACCGCTCGGGCGGCCCGGCACCGTCGCCGGGTGGCGCGGTACGCCGCAGCAGGGCCTCGACTCGAGCGAGGAGCTCGAGCACGCCGAACGGCTTCGTCACGTAGTCGTCCGCGCCCAGGCGGAGGCCGCGCACCTTGTCCGCTTCCTCCCCCCGCGCCGTCAGGATGAGGATGGGCATGCGGCGAC
>JAEHDT010000245.1 GCA_016880225.1 Gemmatimonadota bacterium
CTTCGCGGTGCCGATGTCGAGCCCGCGATACACTTGCCGCGCGTCGGCGGAAACGACGGTGATGGGAGTGAGAGCAGAGAGCGCGGCGGCGACGGCGGTCTTGCCGACGGCCGTGGGGCCAACCAAGACAGGGGTCAGGAGTCCGGATTCAGGTGCGCCCAAACCGGCGCTCCAACTCGTCCTTGGGCAGCTGCACCATGCTCGGCCGGCCGTGCACATCGTGTGCGGGCAGCGTCGCGGTGAGCAGACGAACGACCAACTCACGCATTTCGTCGACGTCGAGACGATTCCCCGCCTTGATGGCGGCGCGGCACGCGTACGTCGCCGCGAACCGCTCGAGCCGATTCTGCCACCCGCCGAACCGCCCCCCCGCCAGGTCGGCGACCAGCTCCTGAAGGCACCGCGCCGCCTCGAATCGTGGATGCGGGTTCGGGACCGTGTGTACGACGACGCTGCGCCCCGAGAACGGCTCGAGCTCGAACCCCACGCGCTGCAGCAGCTCACGGTGCGCATCAATTGCCTCGAGCTCCGGCGGACTGAAGTCGAGTGTGAGGGGCAGGAGCAGGCGCTGTGCCGAAGCGCCGTCGCCCGTGAGCTGGCGCATCACGTCCTCGTAGAGCACGCGCTCGTGCGCCGAGTGTTGGTCGACGATCGCGACGGCGGCGTCGGTCTGGAACAGGATGTAGGTGTCGAAGACCTGAAGGAGAGGCGGAGTCAGGGGTCGGGAGCCGGGAGCCTGGGCCTCGCGGGCGAAGAGATCGAGCGGGGTGCCGGCACCGATGCCCAGCCAGCCTGCTCCGATTCCTGCCTCCTGACTCCCGGCTCCCAGAGGTGCGGCCGCCGCGAGGGGCGCGAGCGCCTCTCGCACCGCCTCCTCCACAACCTTCTCCACGAAAAACTTGTCCCGGAACCGCGCCTCGTGCTTTGCCGGATGAACGTTCACATCCACGCCATCACCCGGGAGATCGAGGAACAGCACGAGCGACGGCCGATCGCCCGGGGCGATCGTCGAGCGATACCCCGCCTCCCCCGCGCGCAGAATGAACGGGTCGCGGATCGGCCGGCCGCGCACGAAGACGTACCCCTTGCGACCTGCCGGGCGCGCCTGCGCCGGCCGCTGCGCAAAGCCGCTCACTTCGAGCGGTCCCTCGCGATACGACACCGGCAGCAACGTTTCGGCGAGTTCCCGGCCCCACAAGCCCCGCACGCGATCGATGCGCTGGGCGGCGGGCGGGCAGTCGAGGAGCTCTCGTCCGTCGCTCGTCAGCGTGAACGCGACGTCGGGGCGCGTGAGCGCGAGCACGGTAACGACCTCGACGGCGGCGCGCGTTTCCGTCTGCGTGGCGCGCAGGAATTTGCGGCGCGCCGGCGTGTTGAAGAACAGCGCGCGGACTGTGATCGTGGTGCCGCGCTGCCGGACCGCGTCCTCTTTCGCCTCGACCTTTCCCCCCGTGACGCGGAGGCGGGTTCCGGTCACCCCATCCGGCGAGGTTTCGATTTCAAAGCGGGATACCGACGCGATGGCGGGAAGCGCTTCACCACGAAATCCAAACGTGGCGACGCCGATCAGGTCCGCAGCCGTGTGGATCTTGCTCGTGGCATGGCGTTGCAGGGCGGTGACGGCATCCTCGGAGTCCATCCCCTGTCCGTCGTCGCTCACGCGGATCAGCGTCTTGCCGCCATCCTCGAGCTCGACGCGCACGGCCCGCGCTCCGGCATCGAGCGCGTTCTCGACCAGCTCCTTCACCACCGACGCCGGCCGCTCGACGACCTCGCCGGCAGCGATCTGGTCGGCGACCTGCGCGGGCAGCACCTGCACGCGCGATGGTGTACGGGGAGGAGCGCTCACAGCGGTACAATCTCGCCCGCCAACACCCACCCGCGCACCCCGTCAGGCCGGCTGACCTCGACCCAGCGGCCATAGCGGCGCCCAACGACAAGTGCCGCGCCGGCGCGCACCGTCGCCGCGGCGCTTGCGCCTCCATAGGGCGCCACGCGAACTGGGGCCTCGCTCGCCACGACCACCGCGACGACCCGTTCCCGGCGCTGCCACTCCGCGCCACCCATTGCCGCGGCTCCCAGCGCCACGACGCCCAGTGCGATCATCGAAACGGCTTGGCGCCGCGTTCCTCCTCCGGCACCCAGGGCCAGGACCCACAGCAACACCCAAGCCCCGCCCCCGATCAGCGCCCACTCCGCGGGCGTCGCCCAGCCGACCGCGAGGAGCTGCTCGCTGGCGAGGTCGGGAGCCGGCAGCAGGCGCCGCGCGCGCCGGATCACGGCTTCACGCGGCGCGAGCCGCGTGGCCAGGGTCCAAGCCGCCGTCGCCTTGCCGTCGGCACCAGCGCGATACAGCGTGGAGCCGAGGTTATACCAGTGCGCGGCGACGCGCGGCTCCGCGGCGGCACGCGCCGAGAACGAGTCGGCAGCCGCGCGCAGCGCCCCCGCCTGGTACAACGCTTCCGCGCTGTGCGCCTGCGCGTCGAGCCGTGAAGCAGCGGCGAGCAGCAGCAAGATCGTCACGAGCGTGCGGTGCCGCCGTCCTCCACCCGCCTCGGCACCAAGCACGCGCAGCACCTGCTCGATTTCCGCCGCCAGCTCTGCGGCATCGCCGAGGCCGCGGGGCCCGTAGCGCGCGGCGCGCAGCCGGTCGCGCAGCCGCTTCACGTGGTCGGCCACGGCGCTGTCGATGCCGGCGGCGCGGAGCGCCTGCGCCAGGCCGTCGCCGTCGCGCGCGAATGCGTCGGGGACGTGGCTCGCCAGGACGGCCAGGAACTCATGCTCGAGGCGCCCAAGGCGCGTCCCCGCCCCGGCGGCGGAC
>JAEHDT010000246.1 GCA_016880225.1 Gemmatimonadota bacterium
ACCGTCACGGCCGCCGGCGCCGGCGCCTGGACGGCGAGCCACACGAGGGCTACGAGCGCGGCGGCTCCTGGCCCTGGTCCACCAGCGCCAGCGTGTCCTGACACTTCTTGCCCCAGGGATTGAACTTGTTCGCCTTGAACCCCGCATCCCACGTCTGCTTCGCCTGGTCGTGGTCGCCCGCGAACCAGTAGGCGCGCCCCAGCTCGTAGTGGGCCTCGATCAGATTGGGCCCCAGCTTGAGCGTTTTCTGAAAGAAATTCTGGGCGTCCTCGTACATCTCGCGCTGCAGGTAGACCAGCCCGAGGTAGAAGTGGGCGTACAGGGTCGCCTTCTTGTCGTTGTCGAGGCGGATCGCCTTCGAGAGGTGCTCGATCGCCTCGCCGAAGATGCGCTTCTTCAGACAGATGTAGCCGACGTTGATGCGCGCCAGAGAATTCGCCGGCTCCTTCATCAGGACCTTCTGGAAGGTGGCGAGCGCACCGTCGTACTCCTCGTGCAGCATCTGGGCCCACCCGAGCAGCGATTCGGCCTGCGTCTCGCCGGGCGAGAGCTGCAGCGCCTTGTTGAGGGCCTGGATCGCGCCCGCGTAGTCGCCGAGCGAGATGAGACTCCAGCCCTTCTCGATGAAGGTCGAGGCGCCGATGTGGTCGGCGTGCACGGCGGGGCGCGTGCCGGTGAACTCCGGCGCCGACGCCTCGGCCGTGGACGCCGACAGCTGCTTGAAGCGGTCCACCAGCTTGCGCACGTCCTCCTTGAGCGCCGACAGCTCGGCGATCAGCGCGTCGACCTGCTTGAAGTACGCGATGATCTCGCGCTTCACGGCCTCGCGCTCCGCGCCGCCGCTCACCGTCTCCAGGCGGCGGACGATCTGCTCGTACTCGGCGCGCAGCGCGGGCAGCGGAGTGTCCGCCATCAGACCTCCGCCCGCTCCTTGACGGCCGTCTCGAGCGCGAGCTTCTCCGGCGAGCTGAGCAGCCGCGCGGTGTTGAGGACGATGATGGTGCGGCCGCCCGTCACGACGAGACCGGTGATGTATTCCGCGGCGAGGCCCTTCACGATACGCGGAGGCGAGGTGATCTCCGAGGCCGCGACCTGCAGCACCTCGGTAACGGCGTCCACCACGACGCCGAGCTTGCCGCCCTCCCATTCGAGGATCACGGTGCGCGTTTCCTCCCGCAGCGGCGCCGCCACGCCGAGGCGCTTGCGCAGGTCCACGAGCGGCACGGCGCTGCCCTGGTAGCGCAACACACCCTCGAGGAAGTCCGGCGCCTTGGGCAGCGCCGCCGGCGCCTCGTAGCGCAGGATGCGCTCCACCTGGAAGATGTTGAAGGCGAAATCCTGCCCGGCCACCTTGAAGGTGACGAGCTGGACGTCGTCGCCGGCCGTCGTCATGCGAGGCGCTCTCCCAGGGCGTCCAGGTCCAGGATCGGAATGAGCGCGCCGCGCCGCCGCGCCACGCCCGAGGCCCACGGCAGCGACTCGCCCGGCGGCACAGGCAGCGCCGCTTCGCGCACCACGTCATCGGCGTCGTCCACCTCGAACGCCACCGCACGGGCGCCCTCTCCCGCCCCGAGCTCGACCAGGACCGCCGTGCGGCCGCGCGTTTCCGGCGCCGGCTGCTCCGCCATCAGGGCGCCGAGATGCACGACCGGCACGAGGCGGCCGCGCAGCGGCGTCAGGCCGCGCATCGCCGCCAGGGCGCGCGGCACGTCGAGCACCTCCGCCAGGTCGCCGACCTCGAGCACGCGGGCGAGCGGCAGCCCGTACGCCCGGCCGTCGACCCGCACCAGGAGATAGCCCCGGCTCATCCCCGCGCGCCTCCCCGGGGCGCGCCGCGCGCGGTCAGCTCCGCGGCGATGCCCTCGGCGATTTCGCCGATCGGCAGCACCCGCTCCACCCCACCCAGCTGCACCGCGGCCGTGGGCATCCCCGCGATGACCGCGGTGCCGCGGTCCTGCGCGATGCCGCCGCCTCCGGCGGCTCGGATCTCCCGCACCCCCTCCGCGCCGTCGCGCCCCATGCCGGTGAGCACGACGCCCACGCTCTGGGCGCCGAACACCCGCGCCACGGAGCGGAACAACGGGTCCGCCGCCGGACGCACGCCCCACACCGGCGGCTCCTGGTCGAGCGCGATCACGGGACCGTCGACGGCGCGGAGCACCCGCATATGATAATCGCCCGGCGCCACGTACGCCGTGTCCGCCGCCACGGGCGCGCCATCGTCGGCCTCGACCACGCGCAGCGCGGAGAGGGAATCGAGCCGCTCGGCGAGCGACCGCGTGAACTTGGGCGGCATATGTTGCACGACGAGCACCGCGGCGCCGCGCCCCGAGACGAGGCGCGGAATCACCTCGGCGAGCGCGCGCGGGCCGCCCGTGGACGCGGCGATCGCCACCGCAAACTGGGCGCGGGACCGCAAGCCGGCCTCCGGCGCGCGCCGCGCCGGCGCGGGCGGCCGCGCCATGACGGAGATGTGCGACAGGTCGACGGCGAGCGCGCGGCGCACGGCGGCGCACAGCTCCGGCCCCATCCGCTCGAGCGCCGCGCGGTTCGCTTCGTCGGGCTTGGCGACGATCTCCACCGCGCCGAGCTCGAGCGCACGGATCGCGGCGCCCGTGCCCGGCCCGGCGTGCGCGCTCACCACCACGATCGGTCGCGGCGCCTCCGACATGATGTAGCCGATCGCCCCGAGACCATCGAGCTCCGGCATCTCCAGGTCCATCGTGACCACGTCGGGGTCGTACTGGTGCACCTTCCGCACCGCGTCGAAGCCGTCGCGCGCCGTGGCGATCACTCGGAACTCGCCGGCTCCGGCGACGCCCTGCCCCGCGCCCAGCACGTCGCTCAGCACCCGTCGCATCAGCGCGCTGTCGTCCACCACCAGCACGCGCGGGCGGCGGTCAGAGGACGACGGCATCGGCTCCCACCGAGCGGATTTCTACCCGCCCATCGGCCACGTAGAAGCGCACGGAGCGCCCTGCGCCGCCGCCCACCGACTCGCCCGCCAGGGGAATCCCGGCGCGGCGCAGCGCGTCGCGCGCGGCCACGATGTTGCGCTCGCCCATCTGCACCGACCCGGGCGTCATCAGCTGGGCGAACATGCTCGCGCCGCCCGCCAGCTTGGCGACGAGGCGCCGCGATTCGGCGCCGAGCGCCACGAGGCGCTCCACCAGCAGCGGCACGGCGGTCTCGGGGAACTTGGCGGGGTTGGTGACGTCGCGCGCCAGGCTGCGCGAGGGGAGGAGGATGTGGGCCATACCGCCCGCGCCGGCGTGGGGGTCGTGCAGCATGATGGCGACGCACGACCCGAGCCCCAGCGTCACGATCACTGCGTCGCCGCGCTCGGCGGCCCACTCGGCCACCTTCACGATGCACTCGCGCGGCGGCGCTTTCACGAC
Organism: Gemmatimonadota bacterium; assembly: GCA_016880225.1. GTDB lineage: Bacteria > Gemmatimonadota > Gemmatimonadetes > Gemmatimonadales > GWC2-71-9 > AG41. Next base: position 3,399 of record JAEHDT010000246.1, read on the forward strand.
GCCGGCCTCCGGTAGATCCGCTCGCGCGGCTCCTCGAGCACGAGGCGCTCGCGCGCGGGGCCGAACAGCGTCTCGACCTTGCCGAGCACCAGGACGCCGCCCGGCGCCAGCGCGTCGGCGAAGAGCGAGAACAGCCGCTCCTGCATCGGCCGGTCGAAGTAGATGACGACGTTGCGGCACACCACCAGGTCATAGGGCGGCGCGGGGGGCGACTCGCTCGTCAGGTCGTGCTTCGCGACGCGCACGATGCGCTGCAGCGCCGGCAGCGGCCGCCGCGGCAGCTCGGCGGTGAAGTAGCGGCGCACCAGCTCCGCCGGCATCTCGGTGAACGCCGCCTCGCCGTACTCCGCCGCGCGCGTGCGCTCCAGGCTCGTCCGGTCGATGTCGGTTGCATCCACCCGGGCGCGCCCGAGCAGCCCCTCCTGGCCGAGCCGGCGCGCCGTTTCGGCGAGCGCCACGGCCACCGTGTAGGGCTCCTCCCCCGACGCGCACCCCGCCGACCCGGCGCGGACTTCCCCCCGGCGCGCCGTCCACCGCTGCGCCAGCCGGGGCGCGAGGGCGCGCCACGTCTCCAGGTTGCGGAAGAACTTGGTGACGTTGATGGTCAGCGCGTCGAGCAGCAGGTCGTACTCGCGGGCGTCCTGGTCGAGCAGCCGGCCGTAGTCGGTGAAGCTGTGCACGCCCCGGGCCCGCATCCGGACGGCGATGCGACGCCGCAGGCAGCGGTCCTTGTAGGAGTCGCAGGCGAGCCCCCTCGCCCGCGTGATCTGCTGGGTGAGCGCCCGGAACGCCCGGTCGTCCTGCTCCGACGTCACGACAGCGCGCTCAACGTGTCCAGATTGGCTTTGACGAGCTCGTGCTTCGGGTTGATCTCGAGCGCCTTGTTCCACATCCGGGCCGCGAGGTCCCGGTCGTTCCGCTTGTAGGCGATGTTGCCAAGCTTGAAGTAGACGTCGTCTCCCAGATCGGGAGCGAGCTCGACCGCCCGGCTGTAGGCGTCCCACGCTTCGTCGTAGCGCGAGCCGCGGTACGCGAGATCCCCCAGGTTCTTGGACAGCTGGGGCAGCGACGGCTCGTTCTTGCGGGCCGCCCGTACCAGGTCCTCGGCCCCCGCCAGGTCGCCCGACAGCTCCTTCAATACGGCCGCGTTGTTCTGGAGCGCCGCGTGCGACGGGTAGGCCTCCACTCCTTCCTCGCCCAGCTCCTCGGCCAGCTCGAACTCGCCCGCCGCCGCGGCCGTGAGCGCGCGGGCCCAGAACCACGCGGGCGGCGGCACCTGGCCGAACAGCTCCCGCGCCCGGTCGAGCCGCCCGGCGGCGCTCGCGTAGTCGCCGCGCTTCAGCGCCACCACGCCCCAGCCGAGGTAGATCTTGGCGTCGGTGCGGGCGCGGCCCGCCGCTTCCGCGTAGGCCGCCTCGGCGTCGTCGAGCCGGCCCAGTTGCTCGTACGCGAAGCCGAGGTTGTGGAACACCGCCGGACGACCCCCGCCCTTCTCCGCAGCGAGGCGGAGGGCGTCCATCGCCTCGCGCCAGCGCGCCTGCTTCAGCGCCACGAGGCCGATGTAGAAGTGCGCGTTTGCCTCTCCGGAGCGCAGCTCGGCCACGCGCCGGAACTCGCGGGCGGCCTCGTCCAGCATACCCGTCTTGTAGAACGCGACGCCGAGGTTGCGATGCTCCTCGACTCGCGCGTCGGTGATCTGGGCGTCCGCCGCGGACGCGGTCCGCCCGGCCCGGTGCACGAATCCCGCCGTGATCAGCCCGTACAGCGCCTTGCCGATCTCGAACTCCCCGAGCCCCGCGTCCTCGATGACCTGATTCACGTCGCGCGACCCGTCGAGCAGCGGCAGCAGGCGCTGTTGGACGTCCGTGAGCGTCGCCTCGCTGATCGCGATCCGGTCCTTGTCGACCGCGAAGATCAGGTCGAACGACGGGATCTTCTTCTCGATCAGGCTCCATTCGTCGACGCGGCGGGCGCCTTCGAGCAGCAGCGACTCGGGGTTGATCGACACCAGGAAGTCCTGGCGCTCGGGGTGCACGTCCGCCTCGAAGTTGAACGTCCCCTGCGTCCACGTGAACAGGTAGTACACCGATTCCTCGATCTGCACGCGGATGTATCGCTCCAGGTCGGCCTGGGTGATCACCCCCATCCCGACTACGATCTCGCCGAACTTCTTGCCGTGCTCCTTGGTCTGGCGGTGCACCGCGGCGTCGAGCTGGTCCTGCGTGATCCTGCCGTGCTTCACGAGGATGTCGCCGAGCCGGTCGCGCCGGTTCACGATCGAGGCATAGCAGATGCGGCCCTTCTCGAAGTAGATGTAGCCGAAGTTCGAGCGGTCGGCGATCGAGAGACACCCCGTCTTCTGCCCCAGGGCGAGCAGCTGGAGCACGTCGGGGAGGGACGCCTCCTTGAGCGATCCTTTGATGGCCATCAGCGCAGCTCCTCGATCACGCGGTCGGTCACGTCGATCCAATCCCACACCATTTTCTCGCGGCTCTTGATGCCTCCGAGGCTCGAGACCACGAGACCCGAGGTGCGGAAGCCGCTCGAGCGCCGCGTGTCGCGCGGCGCCTGCCCCTCGAGCACCTCGCGCGCGAGCCCGGCGGTGAGGGGCACGTCCTGCGCGGCCGCCGCGCCTACCACGCGCTGCACGACGCCCACGAGCGCGCGCACGGAATCGGCCGGGCGGTCGGCGAGGTAGTCGACGAGGGCGGGCTCGGGGCTGACGTTCTGCTGCACCAGCATCCGCTCGAGCACGGCCCGCTTCACGTCGCGGTCGGGCTCCTTGAGCTCGGCCACGAGCCCGCCCTCGAGCCGCGACACGATGCGCTCCTCGAGGCCGGACAGCGTGTTGGGATGCGCCGGCGCGGTGAACACGAGCTGGCGATCCTTGTCCTGCAGCAGATTGAACAGATTGAACAGCTCCTCCTGCGTGCGCTCCTTCCCCGCCAGGAGGTGGATGTCGTCGAGCAAGAGCGCGGTCGCCCGGCGGTAGCGCGCCCGCCACCAGTCCACCCGGTTGCCGTCGATCGCCGCGATCAGCTCGTCGATGAACGCTTGGGTGGACAGGCAGGCGACGACGGCGCGGCGGCCGCGCGCCAGCTCGAGGCCGATCGCGTGCAACAGGTGCGTCTTTCCGAGCCCGCTCTTCCCCACGAGCACGAGCGGGTTGTACTTCTTGCCCGGGTGTTCCACCACCGCGCGGGCGGCGCTGACCGCGACCTGGTTGGACGGTCCGACCGCGTAGCTCTCGAGCGTAAACGCCGCCGACGGTCCCGGCGGCGGGGCCGCGCCGTCGCGCACCTTGGCGGCCGCCTTCTCGGCGTCGTCCAGCCGCTCGGGATCGCGGAACACGCTGTCGCCCGCCGCCTGCGGGTCGAGCTCCGCCACCTCGGCCTCGAGCTCCTTGAGGCGCTCCACGTCCTGCGCGAAGCCGGCGATCGCCTCGTCCACCGCGGCGGGCGCGTCCTGCTGGAGCAGCGCCTCGAGCCGCTGCGTCCGGTAGCCCTCACCCTCCCACCGCAGCACCGCCTCGCCCACCCGCGCCCGCCACGCCTCGACCGCCTTCCCCACAGTGACGGTCACGTCGGCGAGAAACTCGCCGAACTCATCGCCGGCGGCGCGTGGCGCGGGCGCGGGCTCAGCCGCCGCGGCGGCGGCGGGCGCAAGACCGAGGATCTGCTTCACCGTCTCGGCGTTGATGGACGTGTCGTTCACGGCCTGGAACGCCACCAGCCGGTTCAGCGCGCCCATCAGCTCGCGCACGTTGCCGAACTCCGCCTGGGCCACGGTCTCGAGCACGCCGGGTTGGAACCGCACCCCCCGCTCCTCGGCCTTGCGGCGCAGGATAGCGACCCGCGTCTCGTAGTCGGGCAGGCCCATGTCCACCACCAGGCCCCCCGAGAGGCGCGAGATCAGCCGCTCGTCCAGGTCGGCGATCTCCGGCGGGGGCCGATCGCTCGTCAGCACGATCTGATGGCCGGCCACCTGCAGCGCCTCCGTGAGGCGCAGCAGCTCCGACTGCATCTCCTTGCGGTTCGTGAGGAACTGGACGTCGTCGACCAGCAACACGTCCACGTTCTGGAAGCGGCGGCGGAACGCGTCGCCCTGCCCCGCCGCGACGCTCGCGTGGAACGCCTCGACGTACTCGTCGAGCGTCAGGTACTCGATGTTGAGCGCGGGGGCGAGCTTCTTCGCCGCGTCGCCGATCGCCATGAGCAGGTGCGTCTTGCCGAGCCCGGAACCCGAGTAGACGAACAGCGGGTTGTACGCCGAGCCCGGGTTCTCGGCCACGGTCCGGCCCGCCGTGACCGCGAGCCGGTTCGCCGCGCCCACTACGAAGGTGTCGAACGTGTACTTGGCGTTGAGCGCGCTGGTCATACCGCGGTCCCCGCCGCGAGCCTCTTGAGCACCAGCTCGGAGATCCCCTTGAGCGTCTCGAACACTCCCTGGCCGTGCAGCGCGTCCGCGCTGAAGCTCGACACGGCGCGGAAGTTCAGGGCATCGTCCAGATCCGCCGGGGAGAGGATCAGCTCCCGTGGCAGGTCCTGCTTGTTGTATTGCAGCACCAGCGGGACGGTGCGCACGTCCACGCCGTGCTCGAGCAGGTTGCTCTGGAGGTTCTGCAGGCTCTCCAGGTTCTCGTCGAGCTGGCGCGCCTGGCTGTCGGCGACGAACACGACGCCGTCCGCTCCCTGGAGCACGAGCCGCCTGGTCGCGTTGTAGTAGACCTGGCCCGGCACGGTATACAGCTGGAACCGGGTCGAGAACCCCGAGATCTGGCCCAAGTCGATCGGCAGGAAATCGAAGAACAGCGTGCGGTCGGTCTGCGTGGCGAGGGAGACCATGCGCCCGCGGCGCGTGTCGGGCACGCGCCCGTAGATGTAATGCAGGTTCGTCGTCTTGCCGGACCGCCCCGGGCCGTAATAGACGATCTTGCAGGTGATCTCGCGCGTCGTGAAGTTGACCAGGGACAAGGGGCTATCTCCCGAACAGCGTCTTCAGGCTGTCGCTCAGGTCGCGCTCGAAGTCCGCAGCCAGCACCTGCTTGGACACGCTGCCTTTCGGGCTCGCGGCCTGGAGCTCGGCCGCGAGCTGCTCGAAGAATAACTGCACCAGGCCGAGCGATGAAACGTCGAGGTCGTACACGACGAGTGCCACGAGCCGCCCGCGCCCCGTCGCGAGCCCCGCCAGGAAAATGCCGTGCCGTTCACCCTGATGATTCAGCGCGGCGAACGGCGCCTGGTTGAGCTGCCGCGCGATCTCTTCGGTCGACGCCATGATCGCGGCGCCGAGCGCGGCCGCCGACATCACGTCCACCGCCCGCGCGAACCCGCTCTGGGCGAGCACCTGGCCGGCGGACGTCATGACGAGCACCAGCCGGGCGCCCGCTTCCTTCACGAACTTGACGAGCGGCTCGAGCGTCCAAGCTTCGACGGCGCGCGTCGTCACGCGACCGCCTCGGCGCCGCGCAGCAGCTCGAGCCGGACCAGGCCCACGTTCACGTCCGGCTCGGCGACGGCGACCACCAAGATCCCCGACACCGCGGGCACTACGAGCAGCGCGCCCTGCTCCGCCTGCAGGTGCCAGAACAGGCTCACTCCCACGCCGGCCGCCTCCATGGCGCGCCGCAACCGGGTGGTGAGGCTAGCCGCGAGCGCCGCCAGCGCGGGCCCTTTGATCCCTTCCATCAGCTGCTCGGCGACGACGATGCCGTCGTCCGCCGAGACGAGCATCGCCCCGCGCACGCCGCGCACGCGGGTGATCAGGTCGAGCGCCCGGCCGTAGCCCCCCCCCGGGGACTCCGCGGTCATCCCTGCTCCTCGAGCCAGCGGCGCGCCGCCGCCGCGGCGCGCTGCGCGATGATGGCCAGCCGGCCCATCGGGACGGCGCGGTCTCGCACCACCAGCAACAGCGCGTCCGCGCTGGGGGACGTGAGATGCACGTGCCCGAGCTTCCCTTCGGCCGCGAGCCCGGACCAGTCTCCCAGGCCGAGCAGCTTGGCGGTGCGCGCCGCCTCGTGCGAAACGCCCGCGAGGTAGGCGGCCACCGCATCGGTCACGTCCTGGCCCGCGGAATCCTTCAGCGCCCCGCCGAGCACGCGGCCGGACCCGTCGAGCAGCAGCAGCCCCTCCTCCGCCCCCTCGAGCCCCGCGAACACGCGGGCCTCCTCGAGCGGCTGGGCCGCCGGGGCGAGAGACTCCTGCACCGTGGCCGGCTCGGCTTCCGCCGCCGGATCCGCCGCCCGTTCCACCTCGGTCGCGCCGCCGCGTGCCAGGGCCAGCGCCTGGGCGACGCCGGGATCGTCCGGGGCGGCCTGTTGCGCCGCCTCGAGGTGGGCGGCCGCCTGCTGCACGTCGCCGATCTTGAAATAAAGGAAAGCGAGACCCTTCAGCGCCCCCACGTGGGCGGGCGCGATGCGCAGCGCCATGTCCCACTCGTCGAAGGCGCGCTCGTAGTCGTGCTTGTCCGCCAGGATGCGGGCGTACAGGTCGTGCGCGTCCGCCAGGTGCGGATGGCGTTCGAGCCCCGTCACGGCGACCCGGTACGCGGCGTCGAGCTGGCCTTTGTGGCGCAGGGCCTCCCCCAGGCGCAGGAACACGAGGCTGTCCGGATCCTGGGCCAGCTGCGAGGAGAGGGCCTTCACGTCGTCAGCCATGCATCTCCGTTCCGCTGCCGGCGCGCCCCAACGTCTGGGCGGCGGCCCTGGCGCGGCTTACCTCGTCGAGGTGCGCCAGCTCTACGTCCGAGTGCGACGCCAGCCGCTCCCACTGGTCCCACTGCTCCACCGCCTCGCCGAAGCGGCCGGTGGCGACGAGCGCGTACCCGAGCACCCGGTTAGCGGCCACCAGCAGGGGATCGAGCCGCAGGGCCCGGCGCAGCTCTTCCACCGCGTCGCCGCCGCGCCCGGCGGCGAGGGCGATGCGGCCCAGCAGCAGGTGCACGCCGGGATCGTGGGGGTGCACGCCGGCCGCCTGCTCCGCCAGGCCGCGCGCTTCCTCCACCTCGCGGCCCGCGAGGGCGTCCTCCGCCCGCGCCACGAGCTCGGCCAAATCGGCGGCGAGCGTGGTCCGCTCGCGCTTCGTGGTGCCGGGGTCCGCGAGCACGATCACTCCCGCGCTCTCAAGACCGAACAAGGTTTTGGCGACGTCGAAGTCGGAGCGACCGAGCTCGGACGCGATGGTCCGCACGTCGCGCGCCCCGTCGATGATCGCCAGCATCTCCCACTCGGGCGGCAGCAGGTCGAGCTCGCCCTCGTTGCCCTCCTGGGGCGGCGCCAGCATGGGCACGACGCCGAGATGGGGGATGCGGCCCTCGATGCGCGACCACTCGTCGATGCGCCGGGCGCCTTCCATCAGCAGGGCCTCGGTGGGAATCGCCACCATGGCTTCGGTCGGCACGTCGGTGAGCGCCCCCTCGGTGAACGAGAAATAGCCTTCGCGCCAGCTCATCACCTCGAACACCACCTCCTCGATCTGAAAACGGACCTGGCGTTGCAGCTCGCGCGGCGTGAGGGCGCCGAGCGACACGAGGATCTCGCCCAGCCGGCGCTTGTCGCCCTGGCGCTGCTGCATGTCGCGCGCGCGCTCCAGATCCGCCTCGGTGATCTTGCCCGTCCGCAGGAGCAGCGCGCCGAGGGGATGGGGGTTGGACCGGATCTCCGCGTAGATGATCTTGCCGTCCTCGAAATAGATCGTCCCCGCGTTGTGGCGCAGCTCGGAGGTGACGCGCAGCACTCCCGTCTTCCGGCTCAGGTCGAGGAGCTGGAAGACGTCGTGGATGCCGAGCTCGCGGAGCGGGCCTTCGATCGCCATGGCTCAGGCCGCGTCCGAGTCGAAGATGTGCTGCAGGTCGAGCGCCGTGCGGGCGTGGATGCGCGCCCGTTGCGCGAACGGCCCCGCCGGATCGATGCGCGTCACCTTCTCCCACGCCTGGACGGCTTCGGCGTAGCGGTGCAGCCGGGCCAGCACCACCCCGAGCTGGAACAGCGCCTCCACCTGCTCGGGGTCGAACTTGAGCGCGCGCCGGAACGCCTCGAGCGCCTGGTCGTCACGCTTGTCGTCGAGCAGCGCGCGCCCGAGCAGGAGGAGCGCCGGCAGATCGTAGGGATCCTGCTCCAGCAGCTCGGCGAGGCGCACGACGGCCTGCCGCACACGTCCGGAGCGCCGCAGCAGGTCGGCCAGCGCCAGGGCCGCTTCGTGGAACGTGGGCAGCGCGTCCAGCGCCCGCTCGTACGCCTGCTGGGCGTCGCTCCACTCTTCCTTCTCTTCGTGCAGGCGCCCGAGCTCGAGCCACACCTGCACGAACCCCGGATCGAGCTCGAGGGCCGCGCGGTAGGCGGCGAACGCGCCGGCCTTGTCGCCGACCCTGACGGCGACGTCGCCCTGCAGCTTGTGGAGATCGGCGCGGCCGGGGGCGCGCGTTTGCGCCTGCTGCAGCGCGGTGAGCGCTCCCGCGGCGTCGCCCGCGGCGGCGCGGCCCTTGGCCACCGCCACCAGGGCGTCCACGTCGTCCGGCGTGAGCGTCAGCAGCTCCTCCGCCAGGACGCTGGCCTCCTCGGCCCGTCCGCCGCATCACGATGTCCTCCGGGCGGATGGCGAGGGTCACCGCGGTGCCGGGTGCGAGGCCGTCCGTCGCGCACGCCAGCGCAACCCGCCCGAGCCGCACCGTGCCGTCGCCGCCGACGGTGCCGGCCACGAAGTTCATCACCCCGATGAAGTCGGCGACGAACGGCGACGCCGGCTCGCGATAGATCTCGAGCGGCGTGCCGATCTGCTCGATCGCGCCGTGGTTCATCACCACGA
>JAEHDT010000006.1 GCA_016880225.1 Gemmatimonadota bacterium
CGTCTCGCTGGTGCCGCTCGTCGGCGGACCCGCGCGTCGCTTCCTCGCGACCGCGGTCATGGCTGTCTGGTCGCCCGACGGGTCCGCGCTCGCCTATCACGAAACGACGCCGGGGGACCCGATCTACGTTGCGGGCAGTGGTGGTGAGCACCCACGGCGCGTCTTCGCGGGCTCGCCGGGGGTGCACGCGCACTACCTCAGCTGGTCGCCCGACGGGCGTTTTCTGTATTTCGCGCATGGGTTGCCCCCCGATGGGATGGACATCTGGCGGGTCCCCGTGAGCGGTGGGCCCGGCGCTCCCGCCGAGCAGATCACGCACCACAACTCGCGTGTCGCCTATCCGGTGCTGCTCGACGATCAGACGCTGGTCTACACCGCGACCGCTGACGACGGGACCGGTCCGTGGTTGTACGTCATGAATCTCAAGGAGCGGGTGCCGCGGCGTTGGACGGCGGGGGTCGAGCATTATCTCTCGATTGCGGCCAGCGCCGACCGGCCGGGACAGCCGCGGCGGCTGGTTGCGACCGTGTCGAACCCGGTGGTGGAATTGTGGAGCGTCCCGATCACACCCGCGATCGTCGAAGAGCACGGGGCCACGCGTCTGGGCCTCCCAACCGCCCGCGCCGCGGCTCCCCGGTTCGCGGCCGACAGCTCGCTGTTCTACCTCGCGACACGCGGAGGCGCCGACGGCATCTGGCGGCGCAGGGCAGCGACGACCGTCGAGGTGTGGAAGCCGGCCGCGGGGGCGGTCGCGGGCGCGCCCGCGCTCGCCCCCGACGGTCGGCACATGTGCTTCCCGGTGCGGTTCCATGGGCGATCAAGGCTGTACTGCGCGACGGCGGAGGGGACGGCGGCGCAAACCGTGGCGGAGACGCTCGACGTTCGCGGCGCGGCCTCGTGGTCCCCCGACGGCAAATGGATCACGATCGGAGCGATGGACCGCACCGGCCTGCGGGTATTCAAGGTTCCCATGGATGGCGGCAATCCGGTGCGACTCGTGGACTCGGTGTCGTCGAATCCCGTCTGGTCTCCCGACGGCCGGCTCATCCTTTACTCGGGGACATCGCGGGCTCGGAGCGTGCCGCTGCGCGCCGTGACGCCGGATGGCCAGCCGGTTCCGCTGCCGGCACTCGAGGTCGATCGCGTCGGGGACAGTTATCGATTCCTCCCCGACGGCCGTCACGTGGTCGCAAAGCTCGGCGGATTTCGCCGGCAGGACTTTTGGCTCGTGGACTTGCGGACGGGACAACGCCGCCGGCTCACACGGCTGCGCCCAGGCGATTCCCTGCATCGCTTCGATGTATCGGCGGACGGCCGGACGCTCGTGTTCGAGCGGGTGCGGGAAAATTCGGATGTCGTCCTGATCGAGCTGCCGGCGCGCTAGATTCCTCGCTCATGACCAGGGAGCCATGGTAACGCCGCTCAGCACGTTCTCCGAGGAAGAACGGATGTTCCAGGGCGCGGTACGCGACTTCGCCGAGAGCGAGGTGCGCCCGCGCGTGCAGGCGATGGAGCAGGCCGCGCGGCTCGATCCCACCCTGATTCCCAAGTTGTTCGAGCTCGGTCTCATGGGGATCGAGATCCCCGAACAACTTGGCGGGGCCGGCGGGTCTCTGTTCATGACGGTGCTCGCCGTGGAAGAGCTGTCTGCCGTGGACGCGTCCGCCGCGATCTTCGTGGACGTCCAGAACACCCTCGTCAACGCGCTGCTGCTCAAGTGGGCGTCCGACGGCCTCAAGCAGCGCTATCTGCCAAGCCTCGCAACCGAGGTCCCCGGCGCCTACGCGCTCTCCGAGGCGGGATCTGGTTCCGATGCGTTCGGACTCCAGACCAAAGCCACAAAGCAGGGCGACAAGTGGATTCTC
>JAEHDT010000247.1 GCA_016880225.1 Gemmatimonadota bacterium
CGGCCTGAAGCGGCGGGGCGGGGTGGGCGCCCGCATCCTCGAGCGCAAGGAGGCGTTCGAGGAGGCCGAGCACCGGTTCCTGGCGGCCATCGACCAGGCGATGCAGATCGAGACGACGCGGCTGCGGGGCCATCAGGCGCAGGTGCGCGCCGCCACAGCCGCGGCGACGCGCAACGTCGTGGGCGCCGGCGTGGTGGTGCTGCTGCTCGCGCTCGTGGCCGCGGCGTATCTGTCCCGCTCGATCGTGGGCCCGATCCTGGGCGTACGCGCCGCCGCCCGCGCGATCGCGGCCGGCGGCGTGGGGGACCAGATCGCGGTGACCGGCCGCGACGAAATCGCGGACCTCGCCGGCACGTTCAACGCCATGTCCCGGGAACTGTCCCGCACGCTCAACGACCTGTCCCACCAGCGCGAGTTCTTCCGCCAGATCATCGACGCCAACCCCGACCTCATCTTCGTCAAGGACGCGGCCGGCGTGTACACGCTCGCCAACCGCGCGGTGGCCGAATTCTACGGCACCGGGGTCGACGACCTCGTCGGAAAGAGGGGTGCCGACTTCCCGCTCGCCTCCGCTGCCCCCAACGGGCAGCCGTCGGAGCACGGCACGGTCGTTCCCGAGCAAGCGGTGACCCACCCCCGGACGCGCGAGGTCCGGTGGTTTCGCACCGTGACGCTACCGCTGCCCCGCACCGACGGCGCCGCGTCCCAGGTGCTGGGAATCGCCACGGACATCACCGAGCGCAAGCATCTGGAGGACCAATTCCGGCAGGCCCAGAAGATGGAAGCGGTCGGCCAGCTCACGGGAGGTATCGCGCACGACCTTAACAACGTGCTCACGGCGATCCGGGCGAACGCGGACCTCATCGCGGGCGCCCTGGCCGACGGCCCCGCCGAGATTCAGACCGAGGTCACCGAGGTCCAGGCCGCCGCGGCCCGCGGCGCGGCCATGATCCGCAAGCTCCTCGCCTTCAGTCGCCGCGACATGCTGGCGCTACAAGCCCTGCACCTGAATCGCGTCGTCACCGACCTGGCGCCCACGCTCGGCCGGTTGATCCCGACGTCGATCCAGATCCAAGTATTCGTCGGAAGCGACCTGCCCGCCGTCCAGGCGGACGCCGGGGCGGTCGAGCAAGTGCTGCTCAACCTCGCCACCAACGCGCGCGACGCCATGCCCAAGGGCGGCGCGCTGCGCATCGAGACCCGGCGCGCCTGGCTGGACGCCGAATCGCGCGAGATCAAGGGCTGGGGCGACCCGGGGGAATTCGTATGCTGCAGCGTGAGCGACACGGGCGTGGGGATGGACGCGGCCACGCAGGCCCGCGTCTTCGAGCCGTTCTTCACGACCAAGCCGGTCGGGACCGGCACGGGCCTAGGGATGGCGATGGTGTACGGGCTCATGAAGCAGCACCGGGGCTTCGTGGACCTCTACAGCGAGCTGGGTCACGGGACGACGGTCAAGCTCTACTTCCCCGTCACGACGGAGGCGGTGACCGAGCGCGGTGCGGTGACGCTCCCCGCCGCGCCGCCTAGGGGCACGGAAACGGTCCTCGTGGCCGAAGACGAAGCGCCGATTCGCCGAGCGGCTGAGCGCGTCCTCGGACGGCTCGGCTATCGGGTGTTCGTGGCGAAGGACGGCGAGGAGGCGCTGACGGTGTTCGCGGCGCACGAAGCGGAGATCGACCTCGTCGTCACCGACATGGTGATGCCGAAGCTCGGCGGGCGGGCGCTGTACGAGCGCCTGCGGGCCGATGGCAAGCAGGTGCCGTTTCTGTTCTCGAGCGGCTATACGGCGCGGGACGTGCAGGAGAGCAGCGCTCTGGACCCCACCCTCCCCTTCCTGCACAAGCCGTGGACGCTGACCGACCTGGCCCATCGCGTGCGGGAAGTGCTGGACACCCTCGGAACCGACGAACCCGGCGCCTCGCCTCCATCACACTGAGGAGCAATCGATGACCAACAAGACAGGCCTCATCCTCGGACCCCTTGTCGTGTGCGGGCTCCTGGCGGCCGCGCGTCCCTGCGAAGCGCAAACGGCCGTGAAACGGGCGCGCGTGGTCCTCCCGGTACCCCGCACCGATCCCGATACGGCAGACGAGCCGATCGAGCCTGTCGTTACTGAAGAGACCCTGCCGAACGAGGTGGGCGAGTGGGACCTGCGAATCTCCATCGAAGCGCCGCCCAGTCCCGGCGTCGTCGTGCTGCCCAGGCTCCAGCTGTTCTTCGGCCTCACCGAGCGACTGGGGGCCGAGATCGAGCTGCCGCTCCTCGCAGCTCGGCCCGGGGTGGCGCGCTACGGGCTCGGCAAAGCGGGCGCGAGCGTGAAGTGGCTCGTCGCTGCGCCCGAGCGGGGCCGCAGCGCATTCGTGCTCGGCATGGAGGCCGAGCTGCCGACCGGCGACACGGCGTTGGCGGAAGGCGCAAAAGCCACGGAGATCGCGCCGTTTGCCGCCGTGCTGCTTCAGGCCGGGCCGATCACGATCCAGGGCAACGTGCCGTTTGCGCTGGAGTTCGAGGACGGCGTGACGCGCCGGGCGATCGCCTACAACTGGTCCGCCGCCGTGCCCCTGCGGGTCCCGGCTTGGCATTTCCTTCTCGAGCTGAACGGCCGCACCAGCCTCGATGGTGAGCCGGCCGAGGCGGCCGTGGCGCCGGGGATTCATCACGCCCTCGGAGCACGCACCTATACGGCGCTGGCGGTGCCGATCGGCCTCACGACCGCGACACCCGACTGGCGGCTGGTCGTGCAGTGCCAGCTGGGCTGGTGACCGGGTGGCCCGATGACGATCCGGCAACGACTCCTTGGCGCATTCCTGGTGCTCACGTTCTTCGTGGTCCTGACGGGGCTCCTCGGCCGCCGCGCGACGCTCGCCATCGGCCGGCGCTTCGACCTGCTGGCCGAGCAGACGCTCCCGATCATGGAGGCGCTCGACGACGTCCGCTTCGCCGGGTTGCGGATCGTGGCGTCCACCAGTGAGTTCGGGTTCCTCCGCAGCGAGCGCACCGCCGCCGGCACGCGCGACGAGGAGGGCGAGGAGCGAGA
>JAEHDT010000248.1 GCA_016880225.1 Gemmatimonadota bacterium
CCAGGAGGCGGTCGAGCAGCTCGCCCGCATGGCGCAACAGCAGCAGGGCATGAACGGCGACGCGCAGGGAATGCTGCCGATGATGGGGCTGGGCGGCGATGCGATGATGCAGCGGCTGCGGGACCTCGCCAACCGCCAGCGGCAGCTCGCCGAGCAGCTGGAACGCCTGCAAGCCGGAGGCGATGCCGGCGCCGCCGGTGCGCTCGCGCAGGAAGCGCGCGAGCTCGCACGGCAGCTCGAGGCGGGGCGGCTCGACGCCCGCACGATCCAGCGGCAGGAACGCCTCTACAAGAAACTGCTCGACGCCGGCCGCAGCCTCTCCGGCGACGAGCCGGATGAGCAGAAGGAGCGCACCAGCCGCTCCGCGAGCGGTGACAGTGTCCACATTCCGGCCACGCTCCTCCCCGGGGCGACCGGCACAGGGCCAAAAGTCCGCTACCCGACGTGGGACGAGCTCACCGGTCTCACGCCCGAGCAGCGGCGCATGGTGCTCGAATACTTCCGCCGCCTGAATGAGCCGAAGAAGTAAGTGGGCCGCGGCCGCGGCTCTGGTCTTCCTCGCCTCGGTTGACCCGGCGCGGGCCGCGCGGGGTCAAGCGATCGGCCCTGGCTTTGAGTTGGAGCGCTCGGGTCGCTATGCCGACGCCGCGTCCGTGTACCTCACGACGGTCCGCAGCGATCCCACGAACATCCCCGCGCTGCTCGGGCTCGAGCGCACGCTCTTCGTATTGAACCGTATGCCGGAGCTGCTCCCACTCGTGCAGACCGCCCGCGCGCGCCAGCCCGACAGTCACGCGTTGCGCAGTCTCGAGCTGCGGGTGTACGCGGCGTTGAACGAACCCGATTCGCTCGAAGCGATCACGCGCCGCTGGGCGGCCAGCGTCCCGCAGAGCGACGCGCCGTATCGCGAGTGGGGCCTCGCGCTCGCCGATCGGCGCATGTGGGATGAGGCGCGCCGCGCGTTCCTCACCGGCAGGCGGGCGCTCGGCGGCGACGGCACGCTGGCGATCGAGCTGGCCGAGCTGGAGCAACGCGTCGGGAACTGGGAGGCGTCGGCCACCGAATGGGGTCGCGCGGTTACGCGCTCGCCCGATGTCGAGGCCAATGCGGCGAGCCAGCTGGCCGACGCGCCGGCGGCGATGCATGACCGCGTCGGCCGCGCGCTGATGGCGCCGGGCGCTTCTCCGCGCGCGCGCCGCCTCGGTGCCGAAGTGCTGCTCACGTGGGGACGGCCCACCGAAGCGTGGGCGGCGCTGGAGCCGACGTTGATCGCCGCGGACAGCGACTCACCGGGCGCGTTGCGGCGATTCGCCGATCTCGCGGGCTCGCTCACGACGCCCGAGGGCCATCGCGTCCGCGGCCTCGCGTTGGCGCGGTGGGCCGACATGATGGCCGGCTCGCCGGCAGCGGGGCGCGCGCGCGCCGAAGCGGTACGCGAGCTGCTGGATGGCGGTGACAAAGTCGCCGCCCGCCGCGTGCTCGAAGTGAACTCGGACTCCAACGGCGTCGCGCAGGCCGCGCTCATCCAGCTGTTGATCGCCGACAGCCAGCTGGATCTCGCACAAGAGCGGCTCTCGGCGCCGTCCACGGCGATCACGGCGGACGATCGCGCTGTGCTGCGCCTGACGCTGGC
>JAEHDT010000249.1 GCA_016880225.1 Gemmatimonadota bacterium
GGCGGCGGTCGCCACACACTCGAGCCAGTTGCGCGGCACCTTGCGCACCCCGGTCTCGTCCATGGCCCGCTGCAGTCCTTGCTCGAGCGCGGCGGACCCTTCCTCCAGCGGCACGCCGGGCAGCGCACCCTCGATGAACAGCGAGAACCGGCCGATGTCGCGGATGCTCTCGGGCGTCATTTCGATCTGCACGAGGTCGATCGACGGGCGCGAGAACCCCGCCTGGACGCACAGCTCTGCGTACTCGTCGGCGGTGAGGAACTGGCGCGCGACCGCGTGGGCCGAGTGCTGTACGTCGAGGCCGCGCTCGCGCAACACCTGAACGGCGCGCACGATCCAGCGGCGCCAGAAGCCCGCGGTACCGTCCACGTACGCCCCGTTGAAGAACGTGGTGTTGAACGCGAACACGCCCCCCTGCTTGAGCGCCTTGCGGATCTCCGCGATCACCTGCGCTTTGTCGGGAACCAGGTGGATGGCGTTCAAGAACACGACTGCGTCCGCCGACGACACGAGACGCGACACCCACTCGGCACTGCCCTCGATGAACTGGACCACCTTGGAATGGATTGCTGCGCGCGCTTTGGAGAGCGCCGAGGGGGAGGGGTCGATCCCGATGACTTCGGCGTTGCGCGCGTCGTCCAGCCGCTCGAGGATGAGCTTGGTCACCGCGCCGGGGCCGCACCCCAGGTCGACGATCTTACGCCGGCCGGGGCAGATCACCCGCTCGACGATCCAGCGGTTCACTTCCGTGAAGAAGGGGTGGCGAGTGAACGCTTCGAAGGAATATCGCTCGTCGTCACCCTTGACCAGAACCGCCATCCCACCCCCCGCGTTCTACCGCTTGTGAGCCTGCAACTGTGGAAGATACACGGATGGGGCTGGATTCGCCCACGCGCGCTGCTACAATAGGAATCTAAGTGACCTCACCGAAACGTCTTAGTCAAGAGGACGCGCGCTCGCTCGTGCGCCGGCTCAAGGCACGCGACGAGCGCGCGTTGGGGGAGCTGTACGACACCATGGCGCCGTGGGTGCTCGGCCTCGCGTTTCGCATCTTGCACGACGAGGACGAGGCGGAAGAGGTCGTCGGGGAGGTGTTCGTGCAGGTGTGGCGCCACGTGGACCAGCACGACGCCCGCCGCGGCCCACTCGTGCCGTGGATACTGTCGATCGCGCGCAACAGGTCGCTCGACGCGCTGCGGCGCCGGCGGCGTTGGTGGCGCAAAGCGGAACGCTGGGAACAGGCGCAGGAGGCCGAGGCTGCCGAGCCCGGCCCGACTGCGCCGCACGAGTCGTCAGTGCCGGGCTGGCCGCTGCATCGCGAGGTCCACGCGGCGCTCGCGGCGCTCCCCGAGGAGCAGCGACGGCTGGTAATGCTGTCGTATTTCGATGGGCTGTCGCACGGCGAGATCGCCCGGCGGACGAACCAGCCGCTCGGCACCGTGAAGACGCGGCTGCGCTTGGCGCACCAGAAGTTGACGGAGGGTCTGCAACACGTGAAGGACTGGCTGGAATGACCGACTGGCTCGGCATGCTGGTGGCGCCCCGCACGCCGCGTCCGGAGCTCAAGGCGCGGGTGCTGCACCGCGCGCTGGCGCGGCGCCGGCGCTGGCCGCTCGCGGCCGCCGCTCTCCTTGTCGCGGGTGCGGGCGGCGCCGGGTGGTGGGCCTATCGCACGATCGGCACCCTCACGGCCGAGCGCGATCGACTCGCCACGCGGATCGCGGCGCTCGAGGACACCGTCTCCTCCTTCATCCACGGGCCGGGTACCCAGTTGGTGCAAATTCCCGTGTCGACCGGCGGCCGCGTGGGCGCCGTCACGATCTTCGCGGACAGCGTGCGGCACCGCTGGTTGGTGCGGTGCGACGGGCTCGCCCCCAACGCGCGCGACCAGGCGTATCAGCTGTGGTTCGTCACCGAGACGGGGATGGAGACCGCGGCCGTGATGCCCATGGACGACGACCGAACGATGGTGATGGCGCTCGAGATGCCCCGAGCTGGCGGTCGCGTGCTGGGGGCCGCGATGAGCATCGAGCCACGGGCCGGATCGCCGAGCCCCAGTGGCCCGATGGTGTTTCACCGCATGCTGTAGGAGGGCTAGCGGCCCGCGAGGTCGTGCACCGTCTCGAGCTCCATCACCTTGAGGCGGCGCGTGCCGACCGGCAGCGTGATGGTCACCGTCTGTCCCACCTTGGTTCCGAGCAGCGCCTTGCCGAGCGGCGACGCCATCGA
>JAEHDT010000250.1 GCA_016880225.1 Gemmatimonadota bacterium
CCCCACGCCGGTTCCGGGAAACTCGGCCGTGCGGTGCAGGCGCTGGAACGCGCCGAACAGGTTGGCCGCGTAGGCCATGTCGAACCCGGCGCCGTTGTCGCGTACGTAATACGCCCGCTCTCCGTCGACGCTCACGCAGCCGACCTCGATGCGCGCGTCGGGACGTCGGCTCGTGAACTTCCATGCGTTGCCGAGCAGGTTCTGCAGCACCACGCGCATGAGCCCGGCATCGGCGCGGGCGACCAGGCCGGGCGCGATGACGAGCTCGACCCGGCGCGCGGCGTCGCCGTTCGCGAGCTCGGCAGCGAGGTCGGCCGCGAGCGCGCTCACGTCCACCGCCCCGATCGTCATCGGGCTGCGGCTCACACGGGCGAGGTTCAGCAGGTCGTCGATCAGCGCGGCCATGCGCTGCGTGGCCGCGCGCACGCGCCGCAAGTAGTCCACGCCCTGCGGGTCGAGCCGGTCGGCGTAGTCCTCCAGCACGGCCTGGCTGAAACCGTCGATGGTGCGCAGCGGTGCGCGGAGGTCGTGCGAGACGGAGTACGCGAACGCATCGAGCTCCGCGTTCGCCGCCTCGAGCTGCGCCGTGTGGCGCCGCAGCGTCTCGTCGGCGCGCTTGCGCTCCGTGATGTCCCGGATGATCCCCGTGAAGGCGAAGTTCCCGCCCCGCTTCCCGCTCGCGAGCGACAGCTCGAGGGGGAACTCCGTGCCATCCCGGCGGCGCCCCACCAGCTCGAGAGTCCGACCCACCACTCGCGCTTCGCCCGTGGCCGCGTAGCGCGCCAGGCCCGCGCGATGGGCCTCCTGGAGCCGCTCGGGCATGAGGACCGTGAGCGGCGCGCCGTTCACCTCGGCGGGCGAATAGCCGAAGATGCGCTCGGCCCCCGGGTTGAAGTAGGTGATGTGGCCCCGACTGTCGGCCGAGACGATCGCGTCGTTGGCCGTGACGGCCAGCGTGCGGAACCGCTCCTCGCTGTCCCGCAGCGCCTCCGCGGCGCGCTGCCGCTCGGTCAAGTCCCGAGTCACCTTCGCGAAGCCGATCACGGCACCGTGGGCATCGCGCACGGGCGTGATCACAACATCGGCCCAGAACCGCGAGCCGTCCTTGCGCACCCGCCAGTTCTCCTCCTCGAATCGTCCGGTCTCGACCGCCGCCCGCAGGGCGCGCTCGGGCAACCCCGCGGCGACGGCCTCGGGAGGATAGAAGCAGGAGAAATGCCGGCCGACGATCTCTTCCGCCGCGTATCCCTTGATCTGCTGCGCGCCCCGGTTCCAGCTCGCCACGTTCCCGGCGGCGTCGAGCAGGAAGATGGCGTAGTCGCGCACGCTCTCCACGAGCAGGCGCAGCCGCTGCTCGCTCACGAGCGCCGTCGCCGGGTTCACCGGTCGAGCACCTCCCGCACTCTGCGGGCGATCGCGTCCGGGGTGAACGGCTTCTGCAGGTACGTGGAGCCGGGCTCGAGCACTCCGTGCCGCGTCACGGCGTCGTCGGCGTAGCCGGACATGAAGATCACGCGGGCGTCCGGCCGCAGGTCGGCCAGGCGGGTGGCGAGCTCGCGGCCGTTCATCCCGGGCATGATCACATCGGTGAGCAGCAGGTGGATGGTGCCCGAGTACCGCGTCGCGATGTCGAGCGCGCTCTCCGCGCTGGCAGCTTCGAGGACCGTATAGCCATGGCGCTCGAGCACCTGGCGTGCGATGGCGCGCACCGGCGGCTCGTCCTCCGCGACGAGCACCGTCTCGGTCCCGCGCGGCGCCGGTGCCGCGGCCCGTGGCGATTCGCCGGAGCGCCGGCTCGGCTCCTCCACCCGCGGCAGGTAGATCTTGAACGTGGAGCCATGGCCCAGCTCGCTGTACACCCAGATGAACCCGCCGCTCTGCTTCACGATTCCGTAGACCGTGGCGAGTCCGAGCCCGGTGCCCTTGCCCTTCTCCTTGGTCGTGAAGAACGGCTCGAACATGTGGGCCTGCGTTTCCTCGCTCATCCCCGTGCCGGTGTCGGTCACGGCGATCATCACGTAGGGCCCGGGGCGAGCCGGGTAGTGCTCGGCCGCGAAACGCTCGTCCAGGTCCGCGTTGGCGGTTTCGAGGGTGAGCTTGCCGCCCCGCGGCATCGCGTCGCGCGCGTTCACGGCGAGGTTCATCAGCACCTGCTCGAGCTGCCCGGCATCGGCCTTGACCCGGCCGGCCGCCGGATGGAGCCGCGTGTTGAGGTCCACGTCCTCGCCCAGCAGCCGTCCCAGCATCTTCTGGAGATCGCCCACCAGGGCGTTGACGTCCATCACGCTCGGCTGCAGGACCTGTTGGCGGCTGAAGGCGAGCAGCTGGCGTGTCAGCCCGGCCGCGCGCTCCGCGGCTTTACGCACCTCCTCCGCGTCCTGGCGGCGCGGGTCGGCGGGACCCAGGTCCTCGAGCAGCAGGTCGGCGTAGCCGGTGATGGCCGTGAGGATGTTGTTGAAGTCGTGCGCGATGCCGCCGGCGAGCCGGCCCACCGCCTCCATCTTCTGAGCCTGCCGGAGCTGCTGCTCGAGCTGCACGCGCTCGGTCACATCCCGCCCGATGCCGAGGATGCCGATGATCTGGCCCTCGACGAGCTGCGACGTCGCCGAGAACTCCGCCACGCGGTAGTCGCCCGTGGCGGTCCGGACACGGAACTGATTCACGGGCCGGAGCTCGCCCCGCACCACGCGCCCCAGCAGCTCGAGCGCGAGCGGCAGATCCTCCGGGTGCACCAGCCGCTCGAACGGCTGGCCCACCCACTGCTCCCGCCGCCACCCCGTGATGGTCTCGAACGCCGGATTGAGCGACGTGATCGTGCCATCGGGCGACAGCGCGAAGATCACGTCCCGCACGCCTTCCACCAGTGTGCGATAGCGCTCTTCTGACTCACGCAACGCCACCTCGGCCTGCCGGCGCTCGGTGTCGTCGCGGAAATTCACCACGATTGCGCCCACGGCGGGCTCCGCCAGGCGGTTGACGGCGACGGCGTCGATGTAGCGCCAGGAGCCGTCCTTGTGACGCCAGCGGAGACCCACGGCGAGCGGCATCCCCGGGCGGGTCGCGATCTCGGCGAAGGCGGACTGGGCGCGCGGAACGTCGTCGGGGTGCACGCGCTCGAAGCCCGAGCGGCCCACCAGCTCGGCCGGCGTGAACCCCAGCAGTCGCTCGGTCGAATGGCTGGCGAACAACAGAGTCCCGTCGGGGGCGACCAGCGCGACCGCGTCGGCGCCGTGCTCGATCAGCGCGCGGAAGCGCTCTTCGCCCTGACGGCGGGCCTCCTCCGCCCGCGCCTGGTCGGCCCGCGCCCGCCGCAGGTCGAGGGCGCGCACCACCGCCGGACCGAGCCGCTCGAGGTGGTGCTTGACGATGTAATCGGCGGCGCCCGCCTTGATGTACTCCGCGGCGGTCTCCTCATCGAGGCTGCCCGTGACGACGATCACGGGCGTCTCCGGTGCTTCGAGCAGAGCGATGCGGAGCGCGTCGCTCGCGCCGAAGCTCGGGAGGGAATGGTCCGACAGCACGATGTCGGGAGCGAACGTCGCCAGCGCCTCCCGGAAGGCGCGCGCCGAGTCCACGCGCATCACGACCCCGGCGATCCCGGCCCGGTGCAGCTCGCGCTCGATCAAGGCCGCGTCTTCCGCGACGTCCTCGACGAGCAGGACGCGGACCGGGCCGGGCATCAGTGCGGCTGCTCGTTCAGGAGCAGCCAGTACAGTCCGACTTCCGACACGGCGCGCGCGAACGCCTCGAAGTCCACGGGCTTCACGATGTAGCTGTTGGCCCCCAGCCGATACGCCGCCGCGATATCGGGGTCCTCGCGCGACGACGTGAGCACCACGACCGGAAGGGCGCGCGTCCGCTCGTCCGCCTTGAGGCGCCTGAGCACCTCGAGGCCGTCCACTTTGGGGAGCTTGAGGTCGAGCAGGATGACGCGGGGCGTCACGCCGATCTCACGCAACGGATGTCCCTGCTCACCGAAGAAGAACTCCAGCGCCTCGGCCCCGTCACGCGCCACGAACACCTGGTTCGCCAGATTCCGGGCCTTGAGGGCTCGGAGCGTGAGCTCCACGTCGTTGGCGTTGTCCTCGACCAGCAGGATTTCGACCTCAGGTTGGGCGCTCATGCGCTCGCTCGTGGGGCAGGGTGAAGGTGAACGTGGCGCCGTGATCCACGCGGGCGTCGGCCCAAACCCGGCCGCCGTGGCGGTGGACGATCCGCTGCACCAGGGCGAGCCCGACCCCGGTACCGTCGAACTCCTCCG
>JAEHDT010000251.1 GCA_016880225.1 Gemmatimonadota bacterium
GCGCGAGGTCACGAAGAAGATCGAGGAGCAGGTGAACACGGTCGAGGGGATCAAGCAGATCCAATCGACGTCCACGGAAGGGTTCTCGACCATCATCGTGCTGTTCAACCTCGGCACGAAGGTGATGGACGCCCAGGCGGACGTGCGCGCCAAGATCGACGCCATCCGCCAGGATCTGCCGGAGGACATCGATCCCCCCGTCATCTCGCGGGCCAACCCCTCCGACCAGCCGATCTTCGTGCTCTCCGTGCAGGGGCGCGGGTGGGCGCTGCGCGACCTCACCCGGCTCGCGGACGAGGTGGTGAGCCGCCGCATCGAGAACATCTCGGGCGTGGGGAGCGTGACGCTGGTCGGCGGGCTGAAGCGCGAGATCCACGTGCTGCTCCTGCCCGACCGCATGAACGCGCTCGGCATCTCGCCCGACATGGTGGCGAGCGCCGTCGAGCGCGAGAACGGCGACGTGCCGGCGGGCCGGGTGGAGCAGGGGAACGCCGAAAGTCTGGTGCGGGTGGCAGGCAAGATCCGCGACCCGCAGGACTTCGCCAAGCTGATCGTCACGACGCGGAGCGGCGTGCCCGTCCGGCTCGGCCAGATCGCGCGGATCGAGGACGCGCAGGAGGAGGCGCGCGACGCCGCGTACGTGAACGGTGTCCGCGCGGTGGCGCTCGAAATTCGGAAGACGTCCGGCGCGAACACCGTCGTGGTAACCGACGGCGTCAAGCGCGTGATCGAAGGGCTGAGCCGCACCCTCCCCAACGGCGTCGGTCTCGCGACGGTGCAGGACAACTCCACCTGGATCCGGAACTCGGTGGACGACGTGCAAAAGACGCTGATCGAGGGCGCGTTCCTCACGGTCCTGATCGTGTTCATGTTCCTGAACTCGTGGCGCTCGACGGTGATCACGGGTCTGACGCTGCCGGTGTCGGTCGTCGCGGCGTTCCTCGCGATCTACGCGCTCGGATTCACGCTGAACATCATGACGCTGATGGCGCTCTCCCTGGCGATCGGCATCCTGATCGACGACGCGATCGTGGTGCGGGAGAACATCGTCCGCCACGTGGAGCGGGGGGAGGATCATTATACGGCGGCACGGAAGGGAACGGCGGAGATCGGTTTCGCGGTGCTCGCGACCACGATGTCGGTGATCGCCGTGTTCATCCCGGTCGCCTTCATGAAGGGAATCGTGGGGCGCTTCTTCTTCCCGTTCGGGATCACGGTGGCGTTCGCGGTGCTCGTCTCGTTGTTCGTGTCGTTCACGCTCGATCCCATGCTGTCGTCGCTGTGGTACGACCCGCAGGCTGAAGGCGGCGCACCCCGCGGCCCGATCGGACGGGCGCTCGAGAAGTTCAACAATTCGTTCCACGGGCTGGGCCAGCGCTACCGGCGGGTGATCGCCTGGGCGCTGGACCACCGGCTCGCGACCATGGGCATCGCGGTGGCGGCGTTCGTGGCGGCGATGAGCCTGTTCGGGCTCGGGCTGGTGGGCGGGCAGTTCATGCCCAACTCCGACAACGAGCAGACGGCGCTCGTGATCGAGACGCCGGTGGGTTCGTCGGTGGAGTACACGTCGGGCAAGGCGCTCGAGATCGCCACGTATCTCGACGCGCAGCCGGAAGTGGCGCTCACCTATGCCACGATCGGCGGGGCGCAGCAGAACGAGGCCGTCAACAAGGGGCAGATCTACGTGCGGCTGACCCCGAAGAGCCAGCGGCGGCGGACCCAGCAGCAACTGGAGACGGACCTGCGTCAGGTGCTGCCGCGCTTCCGCGGCGTGTCCGCGCGGATCGTTCAGCTCGGCGCGGCGGGCGGCAGCCAGTCGCCTATCCAGCTGAACCTCCAGGGCCCGGAGCTCGCGCGCCTGCAGGAGACCTCGGATCGCGCCTTGGCGGCGATCCGGGACGTGCCCGGGCTCGTCGATCTGCGCTCGAGCCTCGAGGGACGGAAACCCGAGTTCACCGTCGACCTGAACCGCGATCTCGCGGCCGACGTCGGCCTGTCGGTAGGGGCGGTCGGAAACGCCCTGCGGCCGGTGCTCGCCGGCCAGAAGGCGGGGTCGTGGGAGGACGAGACCGGGCTCGCGCACGACGTGGTGGTGCGGCTTGCGCCCGAGGCGCGTCGGACGGAGAGCGACATCGCGCGCATTCCGATCGCCTCGAGCCAGGTGGACCGTCGCACCGGAGCCCCCGTGATGGTGCCGCTCGGCCAGGTCGCACAGATCCGGCTGTCGGGGGCGCCCAACGAGATCAAGCGGCTCAATCTCGAGCGCGTGGCCACGATCGAGGGCAACTATCAGATCCGGCCCCTCACCGACGTGACGAAGGATGTCATGGCCCGGCTCGGGAAGCTGGACCTGCCGCAGGGCTACCGGTTCGAGTTCGGGGGCGAGCAGAAGGACTTCGTAGAGACGGTGGGGTACATCCTCGAATCGCTGGCGCTCGCGATCGTGTTCATCTACCTGATCCTCGCGTCGCAGTTCGGGAGCTTCCTGCAGCCGCTCGCGATCATGTTGTCGCTGCCGCTGTCGCTGATCGGGGTGATGCTCGGGCTCATGGTGACCCGGGGCACGTTCAACATCATGAGCATGATCGGCGTCATCATGCTGATGGGGCTCGTGACGAAGAACGCCATCTTGCTGATCGACTTCGCCAATCAGGCGCGTGCCGCGGGCCGCGACCGTCGAGCCGCGTTGATCGACGCGGGCGAGCTGCGGCTCCGCCCCATCGTCATGACCACGCTGGCGATGATCTTCGGCATGCTGCCCACGGCGCTGGCACTCGGCGCCGGGGCGGAGTTCCGCGCGCCGATGGCGCACGCCGTCATCGGCGGCCTCATCACGTCCACGCTGCTCACGCTGGTCGTCGTTCCGGTGGTGTACACCTACCTGGACGACTTCGGCAGCTGGGCCGGCGCCGTGGTGAAGCGCTGGACGGGAGCGCCGGAGCCGCACTCGGCCGAAGTGCCGGCGGACTGAGTCGCGCAATGGCATTGACCGAGCGCCGACGCATCGCGGGCTTCGTGACGATCGCCCTGAGCGTGTGGCTGCTGCTCCACGTCTTTGTGGGGCGGCAGCTGCTCGCGCAAGGGACGCTTCCCCGGGGGGGACGCGTGCTCGGCTGGCTCGGCCTCGCCGTGCTCGCGCTCGGCCCCGTGGCGGCGCTCTGGGCTGGGCGTGCCGGGCGCGGCGCGGCGAAGCGCGTCCTCGAGGTCGCCGGGTTTACGGCGATGGGGCTGTCCTCGCTGCTGATCGTGTTCGCGCTCGCGGGCGATGCCGTCCTGGCGCGGGCGTGGCTCGGCGCCGGCGGCTTTAGCGTGGCGGTCGTCGGGGGCGCCCTCGCCGTCCTCACGGCCGGGTTGTGGTGGGCACGGCGCCCCGCGACGGTGCGGGTGGTGGACGTGCCGATCGCGGACCTGCCCGCGGACCTGGTGGGGTTCCGGATCGTGCAGCTGTCCGATCTCCACGTGGGCCCGACGCTCAAGCGCGCCTTCGTGGAGCGGGTGGTTGACACCGCCAACGGACTCCACCCCGACCTGATCGCCCTCACGGGAGACGTAGCCGACGGCTTTCCACCCGCCCTGCGCTACGACGTCGCGCCGCTCGCGGCATTGCGCGCGCCGCACGGGAAGTACTTCGTCACCGGGAACCACGAGTACTACTGTGACGCGGCCGGGTGGCTGCGCGAGCTGGAAGACTTGGGCTTTCTCACGCTCGTGAACACGCACCGCGTGATCCACCGCGGCGCAGGCCGCATCGTTCTCGCCGGGGTCACCGATCTCTCCAGTCGCGGCCTGCCCGGCCACAGGTCCGACCCCGCCGCCGCGGTGGCCGGTGCGCCCGAAAGCGACGTTCGTGTGTTGCTCGCGCACCAGCCGAAGAGCGCGTTCGCGGCGCACGCCGCGGGTTATGACCTGCAGCTCTCCGGGCACACGCACGGCGGCCAGTACTTCCCCTTCAATATCCTGGTGCGGCTGTTCCAGCCGTTCGTCGCGGGGCTCCACCGGCTGGAGGCGATGTGGCTGTATGTCAGCCGCGGGACGGGGTACTGGGGGCCGCCGCTGCGGCTGGGCGCGCCGGCCGAGATCACGCTCATCCAGCTGACGCGGGCGTAACGGGCGCGGCGCTCGAGCCGCGCAGCCGCCGCTCGGCGGCGCGCGCGTGCGCCTCGAGTCCCTCGACCCGGCCCAGCCACGCCGCATCCTCGAGCAGCGGTCGCGCGGCAGCGGGTTGGTCCAC
>JAEHDT010000252.1 GCA_016880225.1 Gemmatimonadota bacterium
GTTCAGATCCGGCAGGCTGTAATCGAGCACGATCAGCGACGGCTGCACCCGGCCGATCTCGAGCAGCGCATCCACTCCCGTCGCCGCCTCCACCACCTCCACGTCCAGATCGGACCGCTCGATCGTCAGCACCAGCGCCTTCAAGTAGCCGGGATCGTCGTCCACCACCACCGCCACGTCATGACCGTTCCCACCCGCGAGCTCCGGCGGCACCGCCATCGCGTGCGCCCGCAAAAACTCCGCGAGATCGTCCGCCTCCACACGCCGCCGCCCCGTCGGTGTCTTGTGCCCCTTCAGCAGCCCCTGGTCGATCCAGTTCGCTACCGTCGCCGGCGAGACCTGACAGACGCGCGCCACACGCTGCGTGCCCCAATACCGCTTCGATTTCGGCAAACTCACAGAAGCCGAAATACAATCAAAATGGGAAGTGCGCAAGACCTTTTGTGGACCCGCCGCAACAGGAAGGAAAAGCGCTGCTAAGTCGCTGTGCTACAAGATCTTAAGATGTGAGAAATGACCAGGAAGCCGCTGTCTCAGCGCCGCGCGTCGGTCCACCGGTTGGTCGCATCCAACACCGCCAGCACGGCGCTGCGCTCGGTGCTCTCGCGGATCTCGGCCGTTCCGGTGAGGAGCTGCGCCTCGCGCCCGCCGAGCCCGTGCACCGCCACCAGCACGAACTTGCGGTCGAACGCCTCGATGATCTGCGCCCCCTCGAGCGCCACCGAGTTGTCGGGCAACAGCTCGTCGAGGCAGAGCGAGGCCGCCCGCGCCGCCGCCTCCACGCGGTTGCGCTGCGTGTCGGTCCCCTGCTCCTCCGCCTCCGCCTCGCGCCCCTCGAACGACAGCCGCACCCGCACGATCACCCGCTGCGGCCGCTCCGAAGGCCGCACGTCGAGCCCCTGGAACATCACGACCCGCTTCCTGGCGCGGGTGCGCACCGCCTCCTCCTGCATCTGCTCGATCGGCCGCACGTCGGCGGTCTGGGCCACGCTGATCTTGCGGTGGTCGATCTTCATGCCGAGGTGCGCCATCAGGGCGGACTCGATGTTCCGCACCACCTGCTTCGCCTGCACCTCGCTGGTGGTGAGCACGTGGATCTCGCTCACCTCGCCGAGCGGCGTCACCACCACCCGCGCCGACAGGATGCCGGTGAGGCTCGCGATCAGGTTCTCGGCGCGCTTCACCCCCCACGGATCGGGGGTCTGGCCCCCCCCCGTCAGCGGCAGCGGCTCCCGCTCGCCGTTCGGCGTCTCGGCCGGATCGGTCGGTGTCACGTCGTTACCGGTCTCCCGTCGCCACCTGGTTCCGCCCCGCGGCCTTGGCGCGATACAGCGCGCGGTCCGCCGCCACGAGCACGTCTTCTGTGCCGGGGCCGCGCCCCGGCACGAACTCCGCCACCCCGATGCTCGCCGTGATCAGCCCCTCGGGATAGCGCAGGTCCCGCCCCATCACCTCCACGCCGACCCGCACCTTGTCGGCCACGCCCACCGCCCCGTCCGCCCCCGTGCGTATCAGCACCAGCACGAACTCGTCGCCGCCGTAGCGGGCCGCCAGGTCAGTGGTGCGGATGTGCGCGCCGCACTCGCGCGCCGCGCCGCGCAGCACCTCGTTCCCCGCCTCGTGCCCGAAATCGTCGTTCACCTGCTTGAAGTGGTCCAGGTCCACGAACAGCACCGCGAACGGATCGCCGGTGCGGTCGCTCCGCGCCACCTCGCTCGCCAGCCGGTCGCGCAGCACCCGGTAGGTGGCGAGGCCCGTGAGCCCGTCCACCGCCGCTTGAAGCTGCGCCTGCTTCGCCTGCTTGTCGAGATAGGGCGGACACGACTTGAGCGTCGTGCGTCCCAGCGCCGCCGCGCTGGCGAACGCGCGGCAGGTTGCGTAGCCGCACGCGCCGCAGTCCCACGGCTTGCCGTTCGGCGCGAGCCCGATCTCCTTCAGGACGGCCTCGACCGCCTCCGCCTGCGGCCGGTGCCCGTTCCCGTGCACGGGGAACGCCTCACCCACGCGCACCCGCCGCGCGACCGCCTCCTCCACCACCGGCAGGCGCGCCCGCGCCGGCTCCGTCGCCCCCACGATCTCGCGCCGCCGGAACAGCTGGTCCCTGGGCCCGAGCAGCGGATGATCGAGACAGCCCTCGCACGGCAGGATGTCCACGAACCCCACGTCGAGCCGGTCCACCGCCACCGCGCGGGCGATCGCCTCGAGGCCGCCGAGGCCGCGGACCTTGCGGAACCGCCGGCTCGCCTGCGTCTCCTCGATCAGCACGTCGCGCGGCAACCCCCCCGCCATGCTCCAGTGGCGGCGCCGCTCCTCGGGGACGCGGCTGAAGTAGTCGGGCTGCGCCGCCACGTCGATGCCGCGGCGGCGGAACAGCCCCGCCAGCTCCTCGAACGTGATCGCGGCGTCCACGTCCGGCCCGCCCTCGGTGATGCACACGCCGGCATACACGATCGGGGTGCCCGCCCCGTACAGCCCCTTCAGGTAGCGCGCCTCGGCCGCGATGGGGGTCGCCACCGGCGCGAGGTAGGGGATCAGCTCGGGATACTGCGTGCGCACCGTCTCGACGATCACGGGGCAGGTGCTGCGGATCATCGTGCCCCAGCCGTCGTCGGCCCAGAGCGCGAGATACTCCCGCGCCACCAGCTCGTCCCCCAGCACCCCCCGGTGCACCGTCCGGAACCCCGCCGCGTAGCAAGCGTTCACCACCTGCTCCGGCGTGGCGGGATAGAAGTACACGGCGCATTCGACCGACAGGATCAGCGCGGCGCGGCCCGACAGCACCAGCTCGAGGGCGCGCGGCACGTCCCCCGTCGCCACGATCGCGCCGTGCGGGCAGGCGGGCACGCACATCCCGCAGCGGATGCACGCCTCGTCCACGATGCGCACCAGGGCCGCTTCGACCGCGATGGCGTCGGCGGGGCATACCCGCACGCACGCCATGCAGGCGACGCATGCATCCTGCTCGACCTTAAAGTCCACGGGACAGCCGGCCGGGGCGCTGCGGCTTGGTTACTGAGGTCCGACAAGGGCGCCCAAACATGGCCCTCCCGCCACTGCCTGTCAATAGGGTCATGCTGGACAACCCTTTGGCAGAACGTGAGTTAGGCGAGTGCGTACGCCTTGAGCTTGCGGTACAGGGTGCGCTCGCCGATGCCCAGCACCTCCGCCGCCTTGCGGCGATTGCCCTGGGTCTCGCGTAGCGCCGCCTCGATCGCAGCCCGTTCAACGTCTGCCATTGTCATGCCGGGGCGGTACACCACCTCCCCTTCCGGCGCCGGCTCGGCTTCGACCGCCGTCGTGACGGGGCTAAGTGTCGAGCCGGGGCCGACCTCGATGACCTCGACCCGCTCGGGCCGCTGCTCCAGGCGCCGCCGCAGCTCCTCGACCTGTAACTTGAGCTCCACAAGACTGCGGAAGATGAACTCCAACTCCTGGCCCGCCACGTCGCGCGTGGCGCCCAGCACCCGCACCGGCAGGCCGCGCCCCCGCTCGCGGATGTCGCGCGGGATGTCGCTGGCGCGGATCTCCCCCTCGGGCGCGAGCACCACCATCGACTCGATCAGATTGCGCAGCTGGCGGATGTTGCCGGGCCAGTCGGCATCCACCAGGATCTGCAGCGCCTCGGGCGTGATGCCCCGGAACGCACGCTCGTGCTCCTTCGCGAATTGGGCGATGAAGCGGCGCACCAGCAGCGGGATGTCGCTCCTGCGCTCGCGCAGCGGGGGCAAATAGATCGCGAGCACGTTGAGGCGGTAGAACAGGTCGTCGCGGAACCGGCCCAGCGCCACTTCTTCCTTGAGCGATTTGTTGGTGGCGGCGATCACCCGCACGTCCACCTTGATCGCCTGCGTGCCGCCCACGCGGAAGAAGCTCTTGTCCTCGAGCACCCGCAGCAGCTTGACCTGCGTGGCCGGCGGCATCTCCCCCACCTCGTCGAGGAAGATGGTGCCGCCGTCCGCCAGCTCGAACCGACCCAGCCGCCGCTCGGCGGCGCCCGTGAACGCACCCTTCTCGTGGCCGAACAGCTCGCTCTCGAGCAGCGTCTCGGGGAGCGCGGCGCAGTTGACCGTGACGAACGCCTTGCCGCGCCGCGCCGACAGCTCGTGCATCCCGCGCGCCACGAGCTCCTTGCCCGTCCCCGACTCCCCCTCGATCAGGACGGTGGACGTCACCGGCGCCATCTGCTCGATCTTGACGAGCACTTCCTGGATGGCGGGGGACTCGCCGATGATGCCGGTGCGCTGCTGCAGCTTGCGGCGCTCGATCAGGCGGCGCACGGTGGCGGTCACTTCCGCGGGATCGGCGGGCTTCTCGAGGAACCCGGTGAGGCCGAGCCGGCGGGCCAGGCCCTTGGCGTCGGGCTCGGTCTCTTCCACCAGCCCCAGCGTCGAGATCGAGCGGTCGCGCGCGAGGCCGAGCAGCTGGGCGGCGCCCGTTTCGTGCAACCCTCCCGTCACGACCATGCAGTCGGGGGGCGGCTCGCGCCGCATCGCCTGACGCGCCTCGTCGAGCGAGGCGGCGAGCGTCGTGTAGTAGCCCGCGGCTTCGAGCGCCGCGTTGACGCGCACCGCGTGCTCCAGGTCGTCCTGGGTGACGAGGATGCGGTCAGGCATCTGTAGTGCGTGGTGCGGGGTGCGTGGTGTTGTCCCCGCTGACCAGGTCTACGGCGTGGTCGAGGAAGCCCTCGAGGACTGCAAGCCCGTCGGTGACGCCGCCGGTCGAGCCCGGGAGGTTGACGATCAGGGTGCGGCCGCGCGTGCCGGCCACCCCGCGCGACAGCCACGCCCGCGGGAAGCGCGGTGCCGCCGTGCTGCGCAGCGCCTCGGCGATCCCGGGGGCGAGGCGGTCCACCACCGCCTCGGTCGCCTCGGGCGTCACGTCCCGCGCCGTGAGGCCCGTGCCGCCCGTGGTGAGGATCACGTCCACCTCCCCCGAATCGGCCCAGCGCGCGAGCTTCCCGGCGATGCGGTCGGTCTCGTCCGGCACCACGCTCCGCACCACCACCTCGTAGCCGCGCCCGCCCGCCCAGGCGACCATGGCGTCGCCGGAGGTGTCTGGCCGCTCCCCGATGGCGCCCAGGTCGCTGATGGTCAGAATCCCGATCCGCATGGACCTCCACCAACCTCCCCCGTGCTACTGCTTCGTTCTCCTCGGCACAAACGGCATCCGCACCACCTCGGCCGGCGCCCGCTTGCCGCGCACGTCCACGGTGAACGGCGCGCCCGGCTTGGCCTGGCCCGCGGGGAGATACGTCGTCCCGATCGCGCAGTTCGCCGTCGGGGTGACGGTGCCCGAGCGCACCACGTCCACTTGCGTCCCGTCCACGTACACGCCGTAGCCGTGCCGGGCGACCATCTTGGGCTCCGTCATCTTGAAGCCCACGAGGCGGCGCTTCACCCCCTCGAGCTTCTGGCGCTTGAGCGCCGCGAGCCCGGTGAACTCTGCGCCCTTGTCGAGCTTCACGATCCAGCCGAGCCCCGCCTCGTACGGCGTCACGCCGGCGTCGATGTCGTTGCCGTACAGGGGATAGCCCGCCTCGAGGCGCAGCGTGTCGCGCGCCCCCAGCCCGCACGGCTCCGCCCGCCCCGCGCCCGCGAGCGCGTGCCACAGCGTCTCGAGGTCCGCGCCGCGGCAGTACAGCTCGAAGCCGTCTTCCCCGGTATAGCCGGTGCGGGAGATGAAACACTGCACGCCGGCGACCTTGCCTTGCGCGAAGTGGTAGTACGGGATCATCGCGATGCCGACGGGCGTGAGCGCAGCGAGGAGCGCCTCCGCCACGGGACCCTGCACCGCCAGGAGCCCCGTCTCGTCCGAGATGTCGCGCAACCGCACGTTGGCGCCGCGCTTCTGCGCCACGATGTGCTCCCAGTCCTTGGCGATGTTCGCCGCGTTCACCACCAGCATCAGGCGGTCCTCGAAGCGGTACACCAGGCAATCGTCCACGAAGGTGCCCTGGTCGGTCAGGATCGCGGAGTATTGCGCCTGTCCCGGTTTGAGCGCCCCAACGTCGTTGCACGTCACGCGCTGCACGAAAGCGTTGCGGTCGGGGCCCGACACCTCGAACTCGCCCATGTGCGACACGTCGAACACGCCCGCGCGCTCGCGTACGGCGCGGTGCTCGGCGGCGATCCCGGCGGGATAGCTCACGGGCATCTCGTAGCCGCCGTACTCCACCATCTTGGCGCCGAGCGAAACGTGAATGGCGTGGAGGGGAGTGTGCTTCATCGGCCCATCAAGGTGGCGAGCAGCGCCTTCTGCACGTGCA
>JAEHDT010000033.1 GCA_016880225.1 Gemmatimonadota bacterium
GGCACCGCGACGCCAGCGTCGCGCGTGAGCGGCGTGTCGAGACCGCTCACCGCCCCGGCACCGGTCCGATACGCCAGCGGACGGTGGCCTTGGCCACCACGTCGCCCGCCGCATCCCGAACCGTCGACTCGAAATCGTGGTCCGCCTCACGGCTCGTGTCGGGGATGGTGAAGTGCGCCTCAGCGGTCAGCGTGCCGCGCGCTTTCTTCATGAAGGTGATCGACAACGTGGTAGGGATGCCGCGCGCCGTACGCGGCAGGCCCGTCGTCACGGCCAGGCCACTCGTCACTTCGGCGAGGTTGGTCAGGGCGATCGCATGGATCGAGTGGAGGTGGTTCCGGATGCGCCGGCGGTCGCGCATGCGGACCCTGGCGTAGCCGGGCCGGAGCTCGAGCACCTGCGGCCGCACGGTCCCGCTGTAGGGGACCATGCGCCACAAGAGCCAACTGAACAGCCGTTTACCGCCGGGGAGCGACGCCAGCCGCTCCCACCACACGTACAGGGCCATGGAGCTCTAGTCTAGCGCCAAGTTAGGTTTCTAGCCGGGCGTCGCGCGCGGCCGTATCTTGCCGCGGTTTCCAGTCACCACGAAAGCCAATGACGACATACCGATATCCCGAGAGCCACGTCTTCTACCGGAAGCTCGGCAGAAGCTACCCGCGCATCGTGCGCGGCGAGGGCTGCTGGTTGTACG
The DNA here is from genome assembly GCA_016880225.1 of Gemmatimonadota bacterium. Classification (GTDB taxonomy): domain Bacteria; phylum Gemmatimonadota; class Gemmatimonadetes; order Gemmatimonadales; family GWC2-71-9; genus AG41. Next base: position 695 of record JAEHDT010000033.1, read on the forward strand.
ACGACCAGGGCAAGGCCTACCTGGACGCGGTGGGCGGCGCCTACGTCGCGAACCTCGGTCACGCGAACCCCGAGATCGCGGACGCGCTGGCGCGCCAGGCGCGGGAGTTCGGTTACGTCTCGGCGACGGCGTTCACCCACGGCGCGGTCGAGGAGCTCGCCCGGGAGCTCGCCGCGACGCTGCCGGCGGGCCTCGACAAGCTGTACTTCCTGTCGAGCGGATCGGAGGCGGTCGAGGCCGCCTTGAAGCTCGCCCGGCAGTACTGGATCGAAGCCGGCCGGCCCGGCAAGCACCGCATCATCGCGCTGAACCCCTGCTACCATGGCAACACGCTGCTCGCACTCTCGGCGTCGGCGCGGGAGCAATACCGGTTGCCGTTCCGCGAGTGGCTGGTGGACGTGGAGCGCATTCCGGCTCCGTACGCATACCGCTGCGACTGCCGGGGCAAGGATCCGGCGTGCCCGGCGTGCAGCGGAGCCGCGCTGGAGGAAGCGATCGAGCGGATCGGGGCCGGCAGCGTGGCGGCGTTCATCGCGGAGCCCGTGGGGGGCTCGTCCACCGGCGCCTCCACCCCGCGGCCGGAGTACTTCCGCACGATCCGCGAGATCTGCGACCGCCACCAGGTGCTCTTCGTGGCCGACGAGATCCTGTGTGGGGCGGGCCGCACCGGGACCTGGTGGGCCGTCGATCACTACGGTGCGACGCCGGACATCATGACGATGGGGAAGGGGATCTCGGGCGGCTACGCGCCGCTGTCGGCGGTGGCCGCGCCCGAGCGGATCGTGGACGTGATCGCCAACGGCTCCGGGGGATTCCTGCACGCCCAGACCTTCTCGTTTCACCCGGTGGCGTGCGCCGCCGGTCTCGCCGCCGTGCGGCTGCTCAAGCGCGAGCGGCTGGTGGAGCGGTGCGCCCGGCTCGGGCGCGTCCTCCACGAGCGGCTCGCGGCGCTCGCCCACCTGGCCCACGTGGGCGATGTGCGCGGCCGGGGGCTGCTCGCCGGGATCGAGTTCGTGGAGGACAAGGCGACGCGGGCCCCGTTCCCGCGCGCCGCGAGGTTCGTCGAGGCCTTCATGGAGGCCGCGCAGGAGGCCGGCCTTGTGGTGTGGCCCAACGTCGGGCACGCCGACGGCGTCAACGGCGACCTGGTCGTCATGGCCCCGCCATTCATCATTACTGAGCAGGAGATCGATCAGATCGTGACGCGGTTCGAGAGCGCGCACCGAGCGGCACTGCAGGCGGTCAAGGCAGGAGCGAGATCATGACGACCACCACGGCGACGCCGTCGAAGGTCACGTACACGTCGGCCAACGTCGACTGGGAGCTGTTCCACCGCCAGTTCGACGACGCCCTGGCGCGGGTGCGGGGGCAGCTCGACCGGGACTACCCTCTCTATATCGGAGGTGAGGGCGCGGCGTCGGCGACGCCGCCGCTCGTGCACACGTCTCCCATCGACACGAGCGTCGTGCTCGGCCGGTTCGCGAGCGCCACGGCGGAGCACGTGCACCGCGCCGTCACCGCGGCGAAACGGGCGCAGCACGGCTGGGGCCGGACGCCGTGGCGCGAGCGAGTGGCGGTGCTGTCGCGTGCGGCGGGGCTGATCCGAGAGCGCAAGTTCGACCTCGCCGCGATCATGAGCCTCGAGGTCGGCAAGAGCCGGCCCGAGGCGATGGGGGACGCCGAGGAATCGGCCGATCTGATCGACTACTACTGCCGGCAGGTGGAAGACGCGAACGGCTTCGTGCGGTCGATGGCGAAGGTGACGCCGAGCGAGCGCAACACCGACGTGCTCCGCCCCTACGGGGTGTTCGCCTGCATCGCACCGTTCAACTTTCCCCTTGCGCTCTCGACCGGCATGTCGGCGGCGGCGCTCGTGGCCGGCAACGCCGTGGTGTACAAGCCCGCCGAGGACGCGCCCTGGACCGGGCTCAAGCTGTACGAGATCTACCGCGACGCCGGGCTGCCCCCGGGACTGTTCAACTACCTGTCGGGGACGGGCGAAGAGGCGGGCGAGGCGCTGTGGCGGCACCCCGGCGTGGACGGGGTGGTGTTCACCGGCTCCAAGGCAGTCGGGACGCGCATCTACCAGGGGCTGTCGCGGCAATGGGTCAAGCCGTGCCTGCTCGAGATGGGCGGCAAGAACGCCTGCGTCGTGCTCGAGTCCGCAGACCTGGACGCCGCGGCCGAGGGCGCGACGCGTTCGGCCTTCGGCCTGCAGAACCAGAAGTGCAGCGCCACGTCGCGGGTGTACGTGCACAGCGCGGTGGCGCGGCCGTTCCTCGACAAGCTCGTGGAGAAGACGAAGGCGCTCAAGCTCGGCGACCCCACCGCGCGGGACGTCACCTTCGGTCCGGTGATCAACGGCGAGGCGGTCGAGCGGTTCGCGCGCGCGGTGGCGCAGGCGCGGCGGGAGGGGACGATCGTGCTGGGCGGCGAGCGGCTGCGCGGCGGCGTGTTCGACCGCGGCCATTTCGTGGCTCCCACGATCGCCCGTCTGCCGCTCTCGTCGGCGCTGTTCTTGGAGGAGCTGTTCGTGCCCATCCTGGCCGTGGGCGAGGTGACGGGACTCGATCAGGCGATCGCCGAGGCGAACAAGGCGGAGTACGGACTCACGGCGGGGATCTTCTCCTCCCGGGCGGACGAGGTCGAGCGCTTCTTCGACGAGGTCGAAGCCGGTGTGTGCTACGCCAACAAGCGCACCGGCGCGACGACGGGCGCCTGGCCCGGCGCGCAGCCGTTCACCGGATGGAAGGGATCGGGCTCGACGGGGAAGGGTGGGTGCGGGCCGTACTACGTCGCGCAGTTCGTGCGGGAGCAGAGCCGGACCGTGATCGAGGAGGGGCGATGACGCGGGACTATCCCCGGATTGTGGCGCCGCCGCCGGGACCCAAGGCGAAGGTGATCGTCGAGCGGCAGAATCGCTGGTCGTCCACGTCGTACCCGAAGGAGTATCCGCTCGTCATCGCGCGCGGCGAGCGCGCCATGGTCGAGGACGTGGACGGCAACCGCTACCTCGACTTCATGGCCGGGATCGCCGTTGCCTCGACCGGCTACGGTCACCCCGCGGTGGTGCGGGCGATTCAGGAAGCGGCCGGGCGGTTCCTGCACATCTGCGGCAGTGATTTCTACTTCGAAGGCTTCGCCGCGCTGTGCGAGCGGTTGGCGCAGCTCGCGCCGGGCGAGAGCAAGAAGCGCGTGTTCCTCTCGAACTCGGGAACCGAAGCGGTGGAAGGGGCGATCAAGTTGGCGCGCCACTCCACGGGGCGCCCGGCGATCGTCGCGTTCACCGGGGCGTTCCACGGTCGCACCTACGGGGGGATGAGCCTCACGGCGAGCAAGGCGGTGCAACGCGCCGGGTTCGGGCCGTTCCTGCCGGAGGTGTACCATGTCCCCTACGGCTACCGCTACCGCTGCGACTTCTGCCGCGGCGAGGCGGAGTGCACGATGCGCTGCGTCTCGTCCATCGAGGACGACCTGTTCGCCAAGCGGCTCGATCCCGGGAGCGTGGCGGCGCTGTTCGTCGAGCCGATCCAGGGGGAGGGCGGCTACGTGGTGCCGCCGCCCGGGTACCTGCACGCGCTGCGCGAGCTGTGCGACCGCCACGGCATCCTGCTGGTGTGCGACGAAGTCCAGTGCGGCGTGGGGCGCACCGGCAAGATGTGGGCGTGCCAGCACGAAGGGATCGAGCCGGATATCCTGCTCGCGGCGAAGGGCCTCGCCAGCGGCATGCCGATCGGTGCGATCATCGCCAAAGAGTCGATCATGAAGTGGAAGCCGGGGGCCCACGGCAGCACGTTCGGCGGCAATCCGGTGTGCTGCGCGGCGGCGCTCGCCACGCTCGATGTCGTCGAGCGCGAGCTGCTGCCGAACGTGCCGCGCCTGGGCGAGCGGCTGTTCGCCGGCGTAAGGCGGCTGCAGGAGAAGTACGCCGTGATCGGCGACGTGCGCGGGCGGGGCCTGATGATCGGGGTCGAGTTCGTCAAGGACCGCGCCACGCGGGATCCGGCGCCGGACATTCCGCACGAGCTGGTCGAGCGCGCGTTCAAAAAGGGGCTGCTGCTGCTGGGCGCGGGGAAGAGCGCGCTGCGGCTCGCGCCGCCGCTGGTGGTGGACGAATACGACGTCGACACGGCGCTCGCCATCATCGACGAATCGCTGCGAGAGATGACGGATTAACGCCTCCAAAGTCATGCCGATGCGGGAGGCCGTCTCCCGCTTCGTGCGCGACGGCGACACCGTCGTCATCGAGGGGTTCACCCACCTCATCTGCTTCGCCGCGGGCCACGAGATCATCCGGCAGGGCCGGCGCGACCTGACCCTCGCGCGCCTCACACCCGATCTGATCTACGATCAGATGATCGCCGCCGGCTGCGCGCGGAAGCTCGTGTTCTCGTGGGCGGGCAACCCGGGCGTGGGCTCGCTGCACGCGTTCCGGCGCGCGGTGGAACGGAAAACGGGGGGGACGGCACCGCTCGAGATCGAGGAGTACTCGCACTTCGGGATGGTCGCGCGGTTCGCCGCGGGCGCGGCGCGGCTGCCGTTCTGGCCGCTCAGGAACTACGCCGGCACCGACCTGCCCCGGGCCAATCCCCGCATCCAGACGGTGACCTGCCCCTACACCGGTGAGGCACTCGCCGCCGTCCCCGCCCTGAACCCCGACGTCACCATCGTGCACGCGCAGCGGGCCGACGCCGCCGGCAATACCCAGATGTGGGGTCTCGTGGGGGTGCAGAAAGAAGCGGCCTTCGCCTCGGCGCGGGTCATCGTCGTGGTGGAGGAGCTGGTCGAGGAGTCCGTGATCCGCTCCGACCCGAACCGCACCGTGATTCCCGGGATGATCGTGAACGCCGTGGTGCGCGAGCCGTGGGGGGCGCACCCCTCGTACGCGCAGGGCTACTACGACCGCGACAATGACTTCTACGTCGCCTGGGAGGGAATTTCACGCGACCCCGCGAAGCTCGAGCGCTACCTGGACGAGTTCGTGCGCGGCGTCCCCGACCGGTCGGCCTACCTGGCGAGGCAGCCGGGATTGGCCGCACGGCTCAAGGCGAAAGAGGCGCTGTCGGCCGGGGTGAACTACGGGTTCTGACTCGGCGTATACGCCCGATGAGATGATGGCCGCCGTCGCGGCGAGCGAGCTCGCGGACGGCGAGGTCGTGTTCGTCGGCATCGGCCTGCCCAACCTCGCGTGCAACCTGGCGCGCGCGACCCACGCGCCCAACCTCGTGCTGATCTACGAATCGGGAGCGGTTGGCGCCGTGCCGGAGCGGCTCCCGGTGTCGATCGGCGATCCGGCCCTCGTCACCGGGTCGTTGATGGTCTGCGGCATGGCGGACGTGTTCCAGCTGTTCCTCCAGAACGGCCGCATCGAGGTGGGGTTCCTGGGCGGCGCGCAGGTGGACCGCTACGGCAACATCAACACGACCGTGATCGGACCCTACGAGCGCCCGGCCGTTCGGCTGCCGGGCTCGGGCGGCGCGGCGGAAATCGCTGTGCACGCGCGCCGCACCCTCATCGTCGCGAAGCTCAACCCGCGCGCCTTCCCGGAGCAGGTGGACTTCATCACCAGTCCGGGGCAGCGCTGTCGTGGCACCGCCCGGCGCGAGCTGGGCATGCCCGGCGCGGGGCCGGTGAAGGTCATCACCGACAAGGCGATCCTCGCAGCGGACGAGACGACGGGGGAGATGGTGCTGGCGGCCCTGTACCCGGGTGTGTCGGCGGACGAGGTGCAGGCGGGCGTCGGCTGGCCGCTCGCGCGGGCGTCGCGGCTCGGTGCCGTGGCGCCCCCGAGCGGGGAGGAGCTGCGCCTGCTCCGCGAGGTGCTGGATCCGAAGAAGCTGTATCTCAGGGGATGAACTTCGCCGCCGTCGTGGCGCTCGTGCTGGCGCAAGGCCCCGGCGCCGATTCGCTCGGCGCCCGCGTGCGGCGGCTCGCCGACACGTACCTCGCCGCCTACTTCGAGCGCCATCCCGACGAAGCGACGCTCGACGGCGTGGCCGGCGCGCGCCACGACCGCCTCCCCGACGACTCCCCGCTCGCGCTCGCCCGCTGGCAGGCCCGCGAGGACGCCTGGCTGGCGGAGCTCCATGCGATCGATCCGGCGCGGTTGGGCAAGGGTCCGGACGCGGTGGCGTACGGCGTGATGCGCGACGCGCTCGAGGGGACGGTGGCGACCCGGGTGTGCCGCGCCGAGCTGTGGAACGTGGGCCACACGGGGAACGGAACGGTCGCCGTTGTCATGTCCCTCACCGCGTTGCAGCCGGTGGGCAGTGAGGAGATGCGGCGGCAGACGGTGGCGCGCTGGCGGGCGATCCCCGGTTATCTCGCCACGGCGGAGGGGAATCAGCGAACCGGCCTCCGGCTCGGATTCAGCGCCCCCAGGGGCAACGTCCGCATCACGCTCGCCCAGCTCGACACCCTCCTGGCGACGCCGCTCCAGCGCTCGCCGCTGTTCGACCCGGCCCGCCGCGACACGACCCCTCCGTTCCGGCTCGAGTTGGAGCGCGTGCTCGCGACCGAGGTGCTGCCGGCGCTGCGCGACTACCGCGACTTTCTCGAGCGGGACTATCTCCCGCGGGCCCGCACGGCGATCGGCGTCTTTGCCAACCCCGACGGCGCCGCGTGCTACCGCGCGAGCATCCGCGCCACGACTGGGCTCGCCCTGTCCCCCGACTCCGTGCACCGGCTCGGGCTCGCCACCGTGGCGGCGCTCGAGGGCGAGATGCGCGCCGTCGCGCAGCGCTCGTTCCGGACGCGTGACGTCGGCAGGCTGCTCGAGCGGCTGCGCAGCGACCCCGCATTCACGTTCCGCTCGCGCGGCGAGATGCTCGCGGCCGCGCGGGCGGCGCTGCTCCGGGCCAAGGCGGCGATGCCGGCATGGTTCGGCCGCGTGCCCCGCGCCGACGTCGTCGTCGAGCCGTACCCGGCGTTTCGCGAGCGCGAGAGCGTGGGCGAATGGAACCCGCCCGCCGAAGACGGGAGCCGGCCCGGCATCTACTTCCTCAGCACGTACGATCCCGGGCACAAGTCCCGCGCCGATCTCGAGGCCCTGACGTTTCACGAGACGATCCCCGGGCATCACCTCCAGGGGGCGATCGCGCTCGAACGGGGAAGCGCGATCCCGGCGCTGGCGCGCTATTTCTGGTCGCCGGGATTCGGCGAGGGATGGGCCGAGTATTCGGAGCAGCTGGCGGACGAGATGGGGCTCTACTCCTCCGACACCACGCGACTCGGCGCCCTTGCCGACGTGACGCTGTCCGCCACGTTGCTCGTGGTGGATACCGGCATCAACGCCTTCGGATGGTCGCGCGAGCGGGCCATCGCCTACATTCGTGCCCACACGCGCGTCCCGCGGCTGCGGGCCGAGGTGCCGGTGGATCGCTATCCGATCTGGCCCGCGCAGGGGCTGTCGTACGGGATCGGCCGGCTCGAGATCCGGCGCTTGCGGGCCCTGGCGAAATCAGCGCTGGGCCCGAAGTTCGACGTGAAGGAGTTCCACGACCGCGTCCTTGCGAACGGCGCGGTGCCCTTACCCTTGCTGCGGGAGCAGATCGAGCGATGGATCGCCGCCACGCATTGAGCCTGCTCCTCGCCGCGGTGGCCGCGCCCGCGCTCGCGCAGCGCGAGCCGGTGCTCAAACAGGTCGCCGTGCCGCACGCCTATTACTGGCGCGAGATGTACGTCCCGCAGCTGACGAGTGGGCCGAGCGGGGTCACGTGGTCTCCCGACGGCTCCGACCTGATCTACTCGATGCAGGGCTCGTTGTGGCGTCAACGGATCGGTTCCGGGGTCGCCGAGCAGCTCACCGGGGACGAGGGGTACGACTACCAGCCCGACTGGTCGCCCGACGGCCGGTTCGTCGCGTTCGCCCGCTACGCGAAGGACGCCGTGGGGCTGGAGCTGCTCGACATCGGCACGAACACCGTCCGGCCGATCACGTCCAACGGAGCCGTCAATGTCGAGCCGCGCTGGTCTCCCGACGGCCGCCGTCTCGCGTTCGTGTCCACGGTCTACAACCGGCGCTGGCACGTCTTCACCGTCGCCATGGATGGAGGGACGCCCGGCACGATCACGCGGCTCACGGACGACAACGACAGCAAGCTGCCGCGCTACTACTACAGCGTGTGGGACCACTACCTCTCGCCCGCATGGTCCCCGGACGGGCGTGAGCTGCTCCTCGTCTCGAACCGGGGGCACATCCACGGAACCGGCGGGATGTGGCGCATGAACGCCACCCCGGGCGCGCCGATGCGCGAGATCCACTACGAGGAGAC
>JAEHDT010000253.1 GCA_016880225.1 Gemmatimonadota bacterium
GATCGAGGCGACAGACGCCGTGCTTGTACCAGCCCTTCATGGCGCCGCGCAGGCTCGAGCCGGAGTCCTCGGTGGCGCCCGGGAACTCGTCGTAGCGGCGAGCCATCGAGTACAGCATGAACGGCGACATCGGCGGCGTCTTCGGATCGCGATGCTTGCGAAGCAGGAAGTTGACGGCGCTTGCGAGCGCGAAGCCGGTGCACGCGTTCGTGTGCGCCTGATCGAGGACGGGCAGCTCGAGCCGGGGCGCCATCTCGGGAGGCGGCGGCTCGTGGAGCACCGGAACGTAAGGCCGGTCGCGCAGGTCCAGGCGATCGGGAACGATGTTGCGCTTCGGAGCGAACGCCGGGCGCCGTCGCGGCGCCGTCACTCGTGGCATCGAGCCTCCAGTCCGCCCGATCTCCGGCGGTCTACACCGTGAACGGCCGTTGCCTTTCGAAGGCGCCTGCCGACGCGCCGATCGTGAAGAGCCTCGGCGTCTGGTCGGGCGGCATGTTCCTGACGACCGCGCTGTGGAACGTTCGGTAGGTCCCCTTGAACTGCCCTTCCTTCCACACGCGCAGCAGGTTGGCGGTGAACAGACCGTTGAAGTCGCCGTCCTGGGAGAGCTGGTTGTCCTGGCATCCGGAGATGAGGATGACCGCGGCGCGCACGGCCGCCCGCGGATCGCCCTTGATGGCGTCCTGGAGCTTGTCGTACATGGCGCGGTGAGCCCGGTACGTGCGCAGCGCGACCTCGCGGGGCATGTTGCGGTACCGAATCCGCTCGGCGCCGGACGCGCCCGGCGCCGCCGCGCCCGCCACCGCTCCGCGCGCGGCGTAGAACATCGCCTTGGTGACGGTGCCGCTGTGACAGCTGTCGGACAGGACTAGCACCCGCACGCCGGCCTTGAACCGGCCGAGCGCCTGGTTGATCTCGTCGTCGATCAGCTCGCCGTCGTAGAGACACCAGGTCTCGTCCTGCAGGTCGGGCTCGTCGTGATTGCGGTCGGGCACCTGGCCGCCGTGCCCGGAGTAGGTGAGCAGGAAGATGTCTCCCGACCGCAGCGCGGCCGCGGCTCTCGCGATCCCGGCCAGCACGGCGCGGCGCGTGGCGCGCCGGGTCAGGAGGCGCTGCACCGTGAACTTCCGGGAGCGGGCGATGTCCGCCATGTCGTGGGCGTCGGCCTCGCACGCTTGAAGCCGCCCGCTCCAGCCCGCGTAGTGCCTGGGATCGACCGCGTTCAGACCGATCGTGAGCGCCAGTCCTTTGGCCATGTCGTCCCTCCCGACTCAATGGGGCAAGGCACCCTCGAGAACGGCGCGCGCTCCCGGTTGTAGCAGATCGGGGAGAGTAAGAAAATGTCTCGGGGGCGGGGCCGACTAGCGGTTCTGCACGACCGCCGCGCTGAACCGGCTCGGCGCGACGTTCGTGTAGACGACCGTGCCGTCACGCTGGACGAGCTGCTGGATGCTGTTTCCCTGTAGCTCCCACGCGGGCGGCGCGCCGTAGTAGCGCAGCACGCGGGCCACGTACTCGCGGGTCTCCGGATACGGCGGAATGCCACGGTAGGACGCCACCGGCTTCTCGCCCGCGTTGTACGCCGCCAGGGCGAGCGGGACGTCGTAGCGGAAGCGCTCCATGAGCCCGCGGAGGTGGCGGGCGCCCGCGTGGATGTTCTCGCGCGGGTTGAAGGGGTCGCGCACTCCGAGGATCGCGGCCGTTTCCGGCATCAGCTGCATGAGCCCGCGCGCGCCCCTCGAGGACACGGCCCGAGGATCGAATCCGGATTCGACCCGGATGACCGCCCAGATGAGGCGCCCGGGCACCGCGTAGCGCGCCGCGGCCTCGGCGATCTCCTGCGAGTAGGTGCCGTAGTCGGCCGTCGTCTGGCGCGGGGACTCGTAGGCTGTGGGCTGGGTGAGCGCCACCCGCTGAAGGGAAGGGTTCGGCTGGATGTTCGTGAAATAGGTGGTCCCGTCCCGCGACGTCCGCTTGTACACCTGCGCGGCGGCCGGTGTCGCCGCGCCGACCGCGGCAGCGACCAGCAGGAGGATCAGGGACCGGGGGCCGACGCCTTCCATGCCCAGTCTCTAGGGCAAATCCGATACCGGGACCCAATTTCCAGAAGTATCAAGGGGTTCCGGGGCCCTGCTCAGAAGTGGGCCTGGTGGGTCTCTGACCAGGGGGGACCAGTCTCTTTCCAACCGCCGGCGGGGTTCTCGGACGCGCCGGTTGACCCCCGGTCGGCGATTGACTACGGTTGGGCCGCTGCGAAATTCCGTCCGCGAGGAGCCAGGCGATGGCCGACTGGACGCCCCCAACCCAGGATCGGGTCGAGGCGTATTTCAAGGAGCTCAACAACTGGGGCCGCTGGGGTCACGACGACCAGCGCGGCACCGCGAACCTCATCACGGCCGCCAAGCGGGCCCAGGCGCACTCGCTCGTGAGGACGGGCCGCACCGTCTCGCTGGCGCGTGACATCGGACCGCAGCCGGCGATCATGTACAACGTCACTTTCCCGTCGAACCGCGAGCGCGCCGACGTGGTGCTCGATCGATTCGATCTCGTCTATCACGGCTTCACGATCACGCACATCGACGCCCTCTGCCACGTGGCCTGGGACGGCGAGCTGTTCAACGGCCGCTCGTTCAAGGACAGCCTCACGGCGGCCGGCGCCACCTGGTGCGCGATCGACGCCTACTTCGACGGGCTCACCACGCGCGGTGTGCTCCTGGACGTCGCCGCCGGGCGCAAGGAGGGCTACGTGACGGTGGGCCAGCCGGTCACGCCCAAGGAGCTCGACGCGGTCGCCGCGCGGGCCGGCGTGAAGGTCGCGCCGGGCGACGTCGTGGTCGTGCGCAACGGCGACGAGGCGTTCCGCAAGGCGCACCCGGACTGGGTGCCGCGCGTGTCGCCGCATCCGGGCATGCACCTGTCGTGTCTCGAGTGGTTCCGCGAGAAGGACATCGCGGCGATCTCGTGGGACATGATGGACGAGCGCCCCACGAGCTACCCGGGCTTCGCCATGAGCACGCATCTGGCGATTCCGTTCCTGGGGCTCGTGCTCGTGGACAACACCAACCCGGAGCGGCTGGCCCGGGCGTGCGCGGAGGAAGGTCGCTACGAGTTTCTGTTCACCGCCACGCCGATTCGTCTGGTGGGCTCGACCGGAGCGCCGGCGCACCCGCTCGCGATCTTCTGAGTCGCGGCGGCGCGGTCAGGCCGACAGCGCGCCCGGACCCCGCAGCAGCCTGCCGGGCACGCTGCCGGTCGCCCGGCCGTGCTCGAGCGTGACCTGGCCATTGACCACGACGGCGGCGATTCCCTCCGCCTTCTGCACCAGGCGGCGGGCGCCGCCCGGCAGATCGGTCTCGACGCTCGGCATCCCGGGCCGCACGCGCGCCTCGTCGAACAGGACGAGATCCGCCGCGTACCCCGTGCGCACCAGGCCGCGATCGTTCAGCTCCCACGCCGACGCGTTGTCGAAGGTCAGCTTGCGCACCGCCTCTTCCAGCGTGAACGCCTGGCGGACGCGCACCCAGTAGCTCAAGAGGTGGGTCTGCAGCGACGACCCCATCTCCTGGCAGACATGGGCCCCCGAATCGGAGAACGTCGCCAGCGTGCGCGGGTGCCTCAGCATGCCGAGCACGTGCTCCGGATCCTCGTTCACCAGCGGCTGCACGAAGACCTGGTTGTCGTTCTCGAGCACGAGATCGATCATCACCTCGACGGGATGCTTGCCGCGCTGCCCCGAGAGCTGCGCAACCGTCGGATCGTTCCAGTCGACGCCCTTCATGGCATAGAGGTTGTCGTAGTCCGGCTTGCGCGGATCGGTGGTGGCGGCCCCGCCGCCCTGGAACACGTTGTCGCGGGGCTTCATGTGCGCCTCGTCGGCGACCAGCCGGCTGCGGGCCGCTGGATCGGC
>JAEHDT010000254.1 GCA_016880225.1 Gemmatimonadota bacterium
CCGAAGGACCGCGTCTGCACGATGGGGTTCCGGGCCTCCAGGTCCAGGTCGCACACCGGAGCGAACGCCCAGTTGATCCCCACCGAGCGGGCTTCCACGCCCGTAATCATACCGCAGGCGCCGGTGGCCTCGAGATCGTCGAGCCAGCCGAGGGCCGCGGGCGGCGGCAGCTCGGTGAGTCCTTGCACCTGCTGCGCCGGGCCGCGCTCGAGATCGGCGCCCACGAGCAGCGGGCGTCCGGCTCGCTGCCGCAATTCGTGCGTCAGCGCGGCGACCGCCTCGCGCGTGCCGCCGAACACGATGAAGCCGCCCACCCCGGCGGCGAGCGCCGCGTCGATCTTCCCGCGCTCGTGCGCGAAGCTTGCATCGCTCGGCCGCCAGCGCAGCGACGGGAACACGAGCCGGGCGAGCGAGGCGGTCATGCCGGCGTGATGTGGCCGAGGATGCGGGGACCGCGGGCGCCCGTCGCGGCGGGCAGGTTGCCGGCCAGCGCCGAGACGGTGAGAAAGCCGAGAAACGCGAAAACCAGGGCCTCCTTCGCCTCCCCGTCGAAGAACAGGCGATCGAACGGCACGACGGGTCGCGGGGCGACGCGCGCGGCGAGCAGCTCGACCAGCCGGGGGTTGCGCGCACCGCCGCCCGAGATCACCAGCTCGTCGTCGGGGCGCGCCGCGGTCCATCGCTCGATGCCGCGGGCGATGGTTTCGACGGTCAGCGCGGTCGCCGTCGCCACGGCGTCGTTGTCCGAGCCACCCGCCCGCTTCACGTCGTCAATCAGGCGCACCGCGTACTCGGGACCGAAGCGCTCACGGCCGGTGCTCTTGGGCGGCGGCGCCGCGAAGTACGGATCCGCGAGCGATGCGTCCAACACCTTGCGGGCCGGCTTGCCGCGCCGCGCCCGCTCGCCGCCCTCGTCGAACCGCGCCGCCGGATCGACCCGGCGAGCCACCGCATCGATCACCGCCACCCCGGGCCCGGTGTCGAAGGCCACCGCTCCCGCCGTCACCCCGCGGCGCGGGGCCCACGTCACGTTCGCCATACCGCCGATATTGAGCAGCAAGCGCCCGCGCTCGGGGTGGCCGAAGAGCAGCACGTCGGCAAGCGGGACGAGGGGCGCGCCCTGTCCGCCCGCGGCGACGTCGCGCGCGCGGAAGTCGCTCACGACCCTGACGCCCAAGCGCTCCGCAATCACCGCGGCATCGCCGAGCTGCAGCGTCGCCCGACCGGGCTCGTGCCAGATCGTTTGCCCGTGCGACGCGACGAAAGCGACGTCCCGCGGCGCGACCTTCGCCTCAGCGAGGAGCTGCAGCACCGCCCCCGCGAACCGCTCGCCCAGGGCTACGTGCAGGAGCGCCAGGTCTCTCGCGCCCCCGCGCGCGATGGCTTCGATGATCTGTGCGCGCTCCGGCGCGGCATACGCCTCCTGGCGGAACGCGACGAGCCGGGCATCGAGCGGGTCGTCCGTGAGGCGCACTAGCGCCGTCGAGACGCCGTCGAGCGACGTGCCCGACATCACGCCGACCGCCAGTGCCGTGGTCACGCGACCGACGGGGGGTCGCCTACGGCGCGGCGCACGAACCCCCCGGCGGCCGCGAGCAGGCGCTCCGCCTCCTCCTTCCCCACCCCGCGCTTGGCCATGACGATCGCCAGCTTCACGCTGCCGCCCGCCGCGTCGATCGCGCGGCGCGCCGCTCCCCGGTCCACCCCGCAGCATTCCATCACGATCCGCTCACCGCGGTCCCGCAGCTTGTCGGAGAGCGCCGTCAGGTCCACCATGAGGTTGCCGTAGGCGCGCCCCAGGCGGATCATCGCCGCCGTCGACAGCGTGTTGAGGACGAGCTTGGTGGCGGTGCCCGCCTTCATGCGCGTCGACCCCGTCAGCGCCTCGGGGCCGACCTTGGGCAGAACCAGCACGTCGCACGTCTCGGCCAGCACCCGGGGCGGATCGGAGCAGGACACGAGGCCGGCGGCAGCTCCGATCGTCTGGGCGCGCGACAACGCGGCGCGCACGAACGGGGTCGTGCCGCTCGCGGCGATGCCCAGCACGAAGTCTTTGGCCGTCACGCCCGCCTGATCCATCGCCGCCATGCCGGCGTTCACATCGTCCTCGGCGCCCTCGCTGCTCTTCACCAAGGCGGGGTAGCCGCCGGCGATCACTCCCACCACCATCTCCGGAGGCGTACCGAACGTCGGGGGACACTCGCTCGCGTCCAGCACGCCGAGCCGTCCGGAAGTCCCCGCCCCCACGTAGATCAGGCGGCCGCCGCGGCGGAACGCCTCGACCGCGAGATCGACGGCGCGCGCAAGCTCGGCGCGCACGGCGTGCACCGCCTGCGCGACGGTCACGTCCTCGGCGTTGATCAGGTCGACGATGTCGAGCGTCGCGGCCACGTCGATGCGCTGCGTGCGGGGATTGCGCTGCTCGGTGAGCCGCGGGTCGCGGTAGTCGGGAACGGTCATGAAGGGTATCGGATGGCCCCCAAGTTAGGCGTTGACCCGAACTCGGGTCAACGTGCACAATTCGACATGCACCGAGCGTACGGCTTGTGCCTCCTCTGGCTCGCGGCCTGCAGCGGCGCCATCAAGTCGCCCGAGACCATTCCGGCCGACTCCACCGTCCCCGTCCCCGCCGCCAGCATCGCCCCAGCACCTCCGACGCTCGCGACTCCCGAACCGGGTCGCACCGCCCTGATCGCCGCCGATTGGCCGCTCGGCGCGCACGTGAGCCCCGTCGCGGGCGAGCACGCCATGGTGGTTACCTCGCACCAGCTCGCGAGCGAGGTCGGCGTCGAAATTCTGCGCCGGGGCGGCAACGCGGTGGACGCCGCCGTGGCGGTCGCGTTCGCGCTCGCCGTCGTGCACCCAGTCGCGGGAAACATCGGCGGCGGCGGCTTCATGGTGCTCCGGATGCACGACGACAGCGTGCATGCGCTCGACTTTCGCGAGACGGCGCCGTCCGGCGCCACGCGCGACATGTACGTCGATTCCGGTGGCATTCCGACAGACGCTTCGCTCACGGGTCACCGCGCCGCCGGCGTGCCCGGAACCGTGGCGGGGATGTACGAGGCCCACCGCAGGTTCGGCCGGCTGCCGTGGAACGAGCTGCTCGCCCCCGCCGTGCGCCTGGCGCGCGATGGACACGCGCTCGACGGGGTGCGGAGCCGTCAGATCGGCCGGGAGGCGGAGCGGCTCGGCCGGTTTCCGGCGTCGCGCGCTCAGTTCCTCGTGGACAGCGAGGCACCGCCGCCCGGGACGCGGTTCGTGCAACCCGAGCTCGCGCGCACACTCCAGCTGATCGCCG
This sequence comes from Gemmatimonadota bacterium, assembly GCA_016880225.1. Lineage (GTDB taxonomy): Bacteria > Gemmatimonadota > Gemmatimonadetes > Gemmatimonadales > GWC2-71-9 > AG41. The sequence continues at coordinate 3,302 of JAEHDT010000254.1, forward strand.
ATAGCGGGCCCCGGGCGTTCTACCGCGGGAGTATCGCCGCGCTGATCGTGCAGGAGATGGCGCGCGGCGGCGGGCTCATCACCCGCCAGGACCTCGCCCGCTATCACACCAAGTGGCGCGCTCCCATCGCCGTCACGTACCGCGGGTACACCATCTACACCATGCCGCCGCCCTCGGGCGGCGGCGTGACGCTCGCAGAGATCCTCAACGTGATGGAGGGCTACGCGCCTCCGCCTCCCTTCGGGAGCGCACTGCTCATGCACCTCCAGACGGAGGCGATGCGCCGCGCCTACGAGGATCGGAACGCCTTCCTGGGCGACCCGGACTTCGTACACATGCCGCTCGAGCGGCTGCTGTCCAAGGCGTATGCCGACACGCTCCGGGCCGGCATCGATCCCGAGCGCGCGACGCCGACGCCGCCCACTGCCGCCGCGCGGTCCGAGGGGACGGAGACGACGCATTTCTCTATCGTGGACGCACACGGGAACGCGGTGGCGTGCACCACGACCCTCAATAACGATTTTGGGAGCGCGGTGACGGTGACGGGAGCGGGGTTCCTCTTGAACGACGAGATGGACGACTTCACCTCGGCGCCGGGCAAGCCCAACCTGTTCGGGCTGGTGCAAGGCGAGGCGAACGTCATCGCTCCCGGAAAGCGGATGCTGTCGGCCATGACGCCGGCGATCGTGCTCGATCCGGCGGGCGGCCTGCTTCTCGTCCTCGGCTCACCGGGCGGGTCGCGGATCTCCACGGCCGTCTATCAGGTGATCACCAACGTGATCGATCAGGGAATGCCGCTGGCGGACGCCGTGACGGCGCCCCGGTTGCACCACCAGGCCCTGCCCGATGTGCTGCACCTCGAGCCGAACGGGTTTGTGAGAGGCTCGATCGACTCGCTCGAGGCGATGGGCCACCGGGTGGAGGTGTGGAGCTACAAGACCGAAGTCGACGCCATCGCGCGAACCGCCGCCGGCTGGGTCGGCGTGGCCGATCCCCGGCGCGGCGGCGGTGCGGCGGGATACTGACCGCTCTCGACTAGGCCCGCTTTACGGTGAGCGGCTTGTTCAGCTTGATGCCGATCGCCGCTCCCTTGGGAACGACGATGTCGATGTCGCGCGACGCCCGCGCGGCAGCGGCACCCGCTGCGGCGCCAGCGGCACCGCCGATCACCGCTCCCTTGCCGCTCTTGCCGATGATCTTGCCGACGATCGCCCCGGCCACGGCGCCCCCGGCGACCTTGGCCGCGTCAGCCTTGGTCACGCCGCGTCCCTTCATGACCGTGTCCATCGAGACGACGGAGGCGTCGATCGGGTAGCTGGCGCCGCGCACGGAGACGCTCGTCACCGCGAGCTCAAGCTTGCCGGCGGAGCTCGGGTTGGGCGCGGGATCCGCTGCCGTGACCGTCCCCGAGACCGTTGCGCCCGCCGGAATCACGACCCGCCCGGCGGCATCCTTCACGTCCTGGCTCACCGTGGCGGAGAACGGATCACCGGCCTTCGCCACCCGGGTGGTGATCGTGTCGCTCGCCGCGAGCGGGACGTGCGTCCCGGTCGCGAGCATCAGCGGCGCCGGCGCCGCGGGCGCGGCGGGCTTCGTTGCCGCAGGCTGCTTGGCCGGGGCCTTCGTCTCGGGCGCGGCCTTCGCCCGCTCCGTCGCAGGGGCGGGAACGTCCTTCATGGCCGCCGTGGATTCCGTCGGCGCGAGCGTTAGGTTCCGCGCCGTCGAGTCCGCCGATTGGCTCGTCTGCTCACCCTTCGCGCATGCGAGCAGCGCCGCGGCCCCAAGGGCCGCCACGAGCGGCAGTCTATTCCTGATCATGTGGAAGACCTTTCGATGGTGTATCGCACGACTAATATAGGCAGTTGCGTCCCTAAGTTCCCGGGTTTTAGAGCCTCGTCTTCAGAAAGTCCGGCGTGAGCCCCTGCAACCAGCTCGCGAGCAGCGTGAAGCGGTCGGTGAGGAGCAGCAACCCGAGTACGATCAGAAGGATTCCGGCGAAGCGCTCAACCCACCCGATGTAGCGCCGGAACCGCTGGAACCACACCAGGAAGCGATCGAGCGCGGCGGCCGCAAGCAGGAACGGCACCGCCAGCCCGAGCGCGTAGGCCGAGAGGAGCCCGGCGCCCTGTCGCACGCTCCCCTGCGCGGCGGCCATGGTCAGAATGGCGCCGAGGATCGGGCCGATGCAGGGCGTCCAGGCGGCGCCGAAGGTGACCCCCACGACCGCCGAGCCGGCGTAGCCCCAGGGCTTGCGTGCCAGCTGCACCTTGCGCTCGCGCATCAGGAACGCCGGCCGCAGAGCGCCGATCAGATACAGGCCGAACAGAATCACGAGGACGCCGCCGATTCGCCCGATCCAGACCTGCGAATGCAGCAGCAGCACGCCCAGGACGGACGCCGTGGCGCCCAGCGCGATGAACACGGCCGAGAACCCGGCGACGAACCACACCGCGTGCACCAGGGCTGTACCGCGCCGCACCTCGAGCTCCTCGAGCGTCAGGCCCGTGAGGAACCCGACGTAGCTCGGGATGAGCGGCAGGACGCACGGAGAGAGGAAGCTCAGCAGGCCGGCGAGGAACGCGATCGCAAAAGAGGGTGTCACCCGCAGAAGCAGACCGCCGAGACCACGGTCGTCCAGCGCCCGTCGTCCCCGCATTCGGCGGTCGAAGTGATGTTCATGGTGCGGACGATCTCCCCCGACAGGAGCCATTGCTCGCGCCGCTCGTCCCATGCCTTGTCGGAATCGAACGGGACGCCTAGCACCGTGGCGAGCATCGAGGCGGCGAGGTCCTCAGCGTACTCACCCGACGTGATCTCGTTCTGGCCGTAGCTGTGGTGCTCGGAGATGTAGCCGTGGTGCGAGGCGTCTGCGGGCATCGCGACGCCGATCGACGCCGCCACGAGGCGGCTCGGCTCGTTGGTCGCCGACTCGGCGATCACCGCGAAGACCACTTGGCCCGGCTTCATCAGCGACAGGCCCTCCTCGCGATCCACCAGCTCGCAGTGGGGCGGGAAGATCGAGCTCACCCGCACGAGGTTGAAGTTCGCGAGATGCGCGTCGCGCAGCGCCATCTCGAAGCTGGTGAGTTTCTCCTTGTGCCGACCGACGCCTTTCGTGAGGAAGGCCTTGGTGGGCACGAACATTCGTGATTCGATCAACCCGTCACCTCGTGCGCGCTAAAGGGTTCGCCTGCTGACAGCTGCGACACACGCCGTAGATCTCCAGCCGGTGGTGGTCCGGCCGGAACTCCACCTCCTCCGCGAGCAGCGCGATCATCCGCTCCAGCCGGTCGTTCGAGAACTCCGTCACGCGCCCGCACGACGAACAGATACAATGCTCGTGCGCCTGGCCCGCCGCGAGCGGCTCGTAACGCTTGAACCCCTCGCCGAAGTCGTGCTCCTTGGCGAGCCCGGCGCGGACCAGCAGGTCGAGCGTGCGGTAGATCGTCGCGGTACCCACGGCCACCCCGCGCTTCCCCACGCGCCGGCCCACCTCCTCGGCGGACAGGTGCTCCGCGGCGAAGAAGACCGCGTCCGCCACCGCCAGGCGCTGCTGCGTCGCCGGGAGGTTGTGCTCCGTCAGGTAGCGGCGGAACTCGTCCAGCAGCTTCGCCCCGTCAACCTTCATACCATGCCGCCGGGCCGACCGCGACGGGGGGGTCGGGATCGCCGGTCCGGTCCGCCGCGGCCTGCATCACGCGGGCGATCACCTCCGCTGGCGAGAGCGCCGTCTCCTCGACCTCGATGCGCGCCTGCCCGCGCTCCTTGCCGCGCACGACCAGCATGTAGCGGGCGGTGTAGACGCGCAACCGGCCGCCGCCGTCCGGGGCGCGACACGCGACGACCGCGGTCCCCCACTCCCGCCCTTCCCGCTTCCAGGGCCGGAACAGGTAGATGGTCTCGATCGCGGCGGGCGGCACGCGGAGGGCGACGGCCTCGGCGAGCTTCGCCCACCCCGGCCCCCGGCCCGGTTCTAGCGAAGGACGGTCGCCGGGGCCTGCGCCTGCTCCCATCGCTCCACGTAGAACCGCAGCACGTGCATGAAGTCCTGGGCGTTCGTGACCACGCCGTATGCCTGGTGCGTGCCGCGGTCCCGCAGCTTGTTCACGACGAACTCGGTCTGGTCCACGCAGATCGTGGTGAGCGGCCTCAGATCCTCGGGTCGGGCCGCATCCACGAACGCCGGCAGCATGTTGCCGACCGCGATGGCGTGGAGTGCCGTGGCCACGAACACGGCGAACGTCGCCTGCGCCGTGACTTCCCGCATCGCGTCCTGGGCGGCGAGGGTGTCGGACAACACCTCAGGCAGCGGGCCGTCGTCGCGAATCGAGCCCGCGAGCACGAACGGCACGCCCTGGGTCACGAGCGCGTGCATGATCCCCGAGCTCACGACGCCCTGCCGCACCGCGGCCGCGATCCCCCCTGCGCGCCGGACCTGGTTGATGGCCCGCATGTGGAGCGCGTGCCCGCCTTGCACACCCTCTCCCGAGCTCGTCATGCCGAGGGTGGTGCCGAAGATCGCGGCCTCGAGGTCGTGCACCGCCACGGCGTTGCCGCCGAGCAGCGCCTGCACGTAGCCCGAGCGGACGAACCAGATCATGTCCTCACGCGCACGGGCGTGGACCAGCGCCGGACCCACCACCCAGATGATCTTCCCGCCGCGCTGCTTCTCCTCGCCCAGCAGCTGCGCCAGCACCGCGTAGTCCACCGGTCGCTCGCGCGACACTTCCGTCTGCATGAAGCCGAACTCATTGGCGCTGTGGCTGCCTCCGAGGAAGCCCTCGGCGTGCACCAGGATGCCTTGACTGCCGTCCTCGTCGGCTCCGACCGCCACCGCCTGCCCCTTCCGCACCTTGCGCGGCTCCGTCGCCACCAGGTCACCGGTGGCCGGGCGCACGATGACGCAATCCATTCGGGGCAGCCGGGGCCGGCGCCACACGCCCTCCGTCTTCACGTAGGTCGGGAGATTGGTGGTCGAGAAGAAGCCGTCGGGCAGGACGCCGTCGGCCGGCGCGGCCTCGAAGCGCGCCTCGGGCGCGGCGGCGAGCGGTGGCGCCCCGAAGTCGGGTGGGCGGTACTGGAACCGCGGACGGGTCGTCACAGGGAGAGAAAGCTAATGCGGGTGGCACTCAGAGCAACGACACGGGATCGCGATCCACCACGACGCCGCGGGCCCGCGCGCCCAGCGCCCGCACCACACGGCCGATCGCGCGCGGCACCGCCGCCTTCACGAGCACGTGCCAGCGCCATCGGCCCTGGAGCCGCTCGATCGGGCACGGTGCGGGGCCGAGCACGCTGAGGGCGCCGCCCAACCGGTCCGCATTCGCCCGCGCGAGCCACGCGGCCACGCGCTCGGCGATCTGCCGGGCGCGCGCCGCGTCGCGGTGCGAGGCGACGAAGCGCGCGAGCCCCACGGTCGGCGGATACGCCGGGTTGGGCGGGCTCCGTAGGGGCAGCTCCGCCGCGGCGAACTGCCCCACCGAATGCGCCGCGGCGGCGCGGATGGCGTGGTGGTCGGGCGCCCGCGTCTGGACGTACACCCGCCCCCCCTTGGGGCCACGGCCCGCCCGGCCCGCCACCTGCGCCACGAGCTGAAACGTGCGCTCGGCGGCCCGGAAGTCCGGGAGATGGAGCCCCGTGTCCGCGTCCACGACGCCGACCACCGTCACGTTCGGAAAGTCGAGCCCCTTGGCGATCATCTGCGTCCCCAGCAGGATGTCGATGTGCCCCTGCGCCATGCGCTCGAGCACACGGTGGTGGGCCCACTTGGTGCTGGTGCTGTCCAGGTCCATGCGCGCAATGCGCGCCTCGGGAAAACGCAACCCGACGAAGTGCTCGAGCTGCTGCGTCCCGAGGCCGCGCATCCGCTCCGTGTCCTTGCCGCAGCTCCGGCAGGCGGTGGGCACGGGCTCTTCGTGGCCGCAGTAGTGGCACCGCAGCGCCGCTGGAGCGCGATGCACGGTGAGGGCGATGGCGCAGTGCGGGCAGGCGCGCACGTCGCCGCAGGCCGGGCACTGCAAGTACGTGGCGAATCCGCGGCGGTTCAGGAGCAGGATCACCTGCTCGCGGCGCGCCAGGGCGCCGCGCACGGCGTCGTCGAGGGCTTCGCTCCAGGGCACCCCGCGCGCCTCCGGCACGCGGGCGGCACGGCGCAGGTCGATCA
>JAEHDT010000034.1 GCA_016880225.1 Gemmatimonadota bacterium
CGCTCGCCGCGGCGCCGCACCGGCCGCGGCGCGATGCCGAGCACGCACACGTCCACGAGGTAGCGCGCCGACCGCACCAGGTCGCCGCCGAGCACGTGCGCCCCGACGCTCTGCGCGGCGGCCCCGACGCCCGCCATGATCTGAACGGCCGGTGAAGCGTCGCCGGGACGGCGTTGCCCGTTGCCGGGCACTCCGAGCGAAACCAAGACGCCGCGCGGCTCGGCGCCCTCGGCGGCGAGATCGGACAGCGCCGCCGCCGCCGCGCGCCACCCGATTTCGCGGAACGACAGCCAGTCGGTGCGGAAGTGCACCCCTTCCAGGGAGAGATCGATGCTCACCGCGAGCGTCTGCCCCCCGATCGGGATCAGGGCGCAATCGTCGCCCACGCCGCTCGCCGCGGCGCCCAGCCGGCGGAATACCGCGCGCAACCGGTCGAACTCACCGCCCGCGCCGAGGCGGAGGGACGGAGCCCTCACGCCGTCTCGGGCGGGTCCAGCACCGCCAGCACCGGGGGACCGAGCGGCTGCGTAGCGGTCCACGCGCGCCAGATGTCTGGCAGGGCGGCGAGCACGTCAGCCGGTCGCAGGCTGCGCGCGCTCCACTGGCGGGCGCCCTGCTCCGCCGCCCGGCCCAGCGCGTGCGCGCCGAGGGCGGCGGCCTCGGGCCCGGCGCTGCCGCGCGCCAGAAACGCGCCGATGAATCCCGCGAGCAGGTCGCCCGACCCGCCGGTGGCGAGTCCCGGGTTGCCGCTCGCCACTACGTGGACGGGCCCGCGCAGGTCGGCGATGACGGTGGGGACGCCCTTCAGGAGCACGGTGCCCTTGATCGTCTGGGCGGCCTTCACGGCCGCCGTCCAACGGTCGTTCGCGGCCTGGTCGGCGAGCTGATCGCCGAACTGCGCGCGGAACTCCCCCAAGTGCGGCGTGAGCACGACGGGGCGCTCGACGGGGCCCTGGAACAGGGTGAGGGCATCGGCGTCGATCACGGTGGGAATGGGACGGCACGCGAGCACCGCCTTCAGGAACGGGGAGCGTGCCGCCTCGCGTGAGAGCCCCGGGCCGACGACCAGCGCGTCGGCCCACTCGAGCGCTTCCGCCGCCTGGGGCTCGAGCTCCGGGCCCAGCGCCGATTCGACCGTCAGGACGTCGGGGAGGCTCGAGCGCGCCGCCTCGATCGTCTCTTTGGCGGCCACGAGCTTCACGAGTCCCGCTCCGGCCGCGAGCGCCGCGCGCGCGGCGTGGAGTGCCGCGCCGGTCATGCCGCTCGCGCCGCCCACCACCGTGACCCGGCCGCGATCGCCCTTGTGCATGGTCGGCGCGAGCTTGGGCAGCCGCGCTCCGGCCCAGCGGTCGGTGACGAGCAGCGGCCACGCCGGATCGGCGGGCGGGAATCCGATGTCCACCATCACGATCCTGCCGCACCACTCGCGCGCCAGCAGGTGGCCGCGCCGCGGTCCCCCGAAGGTGATCGAGAGCTCGGCGCGCACCGGCCCGTGCGCCTCGCCGCTCGACAGGTCGAGTCCGGTGGGCCCGTCGATCGCGACGATCGGTGCGCCGTAGGTGACGAGCCGCTGTGCCAGCGCCAGCACATCGCCGCGCGCCGGCCCGGCGGCGCCGGTGCCGAGCAGCGCATCCACCGCGACGGCGGCGGCGGGCCACGGCTCGTCGCGCCCGGTGTCGCGCACGCCGTCCATGCGGGCGAGCGCCCGGTTGTCGATCGCGTCGTCGGTCTTGGGATCGAGCGCGGCCACCCATACCGGGACGCCGGCGGCGTGCAGCGCGCGCGCCGTCACCCAGCCGTCGCCGCCGTTGTTGCCCGCCCCCGCCACGACCAGCACGCCGCGCGTGAGCACGGCGGGGTACTGCTGCGCGATGACGTGGGCGACCGCGCGTCCCGCCGCTTCCATCAGCACGCGCGACGGAATCCGATACTGCGTGCGGGCGGCCGAGTCCCAGGCAGCGGCTTCCGTCGCGGACAGCACGGGAATCGGATTCATGGAATCACCACCCCTCCGTAGCCCACCACGGCGTCGTCGTCCCCCGTCACCATGCCGGAGTGGCTGTAGTGCACCACGTCGGCCCGTGTCGCGCCGAGCAGCCGCGCGGCCGCGAGCACGGTGGCCGCGGGAGCCCGGCCGCACATGGAGATACGCTCCCCGCGGCAGCGCGCCAGCAGCTCGGCCCCGTCCAGCGCCGCCACGGCTTCGAGCGCGCGCCGATCCTTGCGCTCCGACGTCGCCGCGGGCTCGTAGTGGTTCAGGTCGCTCGACGCGAGCAAGAGGACGGGGTCGGGCCAGCGGGCCACGAGTCCCGCGAGCGCCTCCGCGAGCCGCGCGCACCCTTCCCAGGCGTCCCACGCGAGCACCAGCGGCACGATGCGCACGTCGGCGCGCTTCAGCTGGAGAAACGGCAGCTCGACCTCCACCGCGTGCTCCCCTTCATGAGCGGCGTGGTCCCGCCCCACCAGCGGTGACGCCTCGAGCAAGGCGGCCGCGAACTCGGCGTCCACGCGCACGTCGCCGAGCGGCGTGCGAAACGCACCCGCCTCCCACAGCGACGCGCCACCCGGCGCCTGGCACCTGCCCGTGTGGTTGGGCGCCAGGATCACCACCACCGGCGGGATCTCGAGCCTGGCGAACACGTGCGCTGCGGTCGGTCCCGAGTAGGGGTATCCCGCGTGCGGCGCGAGCGCGGCACGCGCCGGCGTGGCCCGGGTGTCGCCCGCCCCCCCCGGCGCATCGAGCAGGTCCCGCACGGTGCGCTCGAGCTCGGCGGCCGTCCCCGGGTAGAAGCGCCCGCTCACGGCGGGCGTACGCACGGCGCCCAAGCTTACTTGAGGCTCTGACCGATGGCGCGACCGAACGAGATCTCCCCGTTATCGATGCGGATGTTGAAGCCGCACTCCGGGTTGGAACAGACCCACGCCTTGTAGGTGATCGGCGCCCCGTCGCGGCCATAGTCGGATAACGGGATGAGGAGACCTTGCTGACATTTCCTGCAGGCGGGCCATTGCTTGACGTCGTCCATGCGGCACTCCCTTCCCCCGAAGCGGCGCCCCCTATCCGCGCGCGACCCCGGGCCACGGGTACCCGGCCCGGAACACCTCTGCGAAGTCGTACACTCGAGCGAAATCCTCCGGCTTGTCGTTCGGCTGACGCGCGAGCAGGCCCACGTCGATCAGCGTGAACACCATGCGCCCCAGGTCCTCGGTGCTGGTGATCCCCCAGTGGCCGAGCACGGTGGGCGCGAGCAGGCCGAACTGCTCGCGCGCGAAGTCGCGGCACGCCCAGGCCAGCTCGCCGCCGCTCAGGTGGCGCCGCGCCGCCAGCTTGCCCTGGGCGTATTCGAGCGCCGCCAGGACGAACAGGTAGCCGCGCTCGTGGTAGCGGCCGTCCTGCTGCCCGATGCGCTCGAACGCCTCTTCCAGCGTCGCGAAGTCGCTCACGGGCGCGCCTCCGTCGGCCCCGAGGTTGCCGGCCGCACGATCAGCGGGCGCGAGTGGCGCGGCTCGAGCAGCGCGAGCGCCAGCACCTCGTCGATCGTCTCCACCGGCGTGATCTCGAGCAGCTGCTTCACCTCGTCGGGCACGTCCACGAGGTCGCTCTGATTGCGGGCCGGCACGAGCACCATCTTGACGCCGGCGCGCGCCGCCGCCGTCAGCTTCTCCTTGAGCCCGCCGATCGGCAGGATACGCCCCCGCAGCGTGAGCTCTCCCGTCATCGCCACATCGTGGCGCGCCGGACGACGGCACAACAGCGAGGCCAAGGCCGTCGCGATCGCGATTCCGGCCGACGGACCGTCCTTCGGCACCGCACCCGCCGGCAGGTGCAGGTGGACGTCGGTTTGCGTGAACGCCTCGAGCGGAATGCCGAGCGCCGCGGCACGCGCTCGCAACAGGCTCCACGCCGCCTGGGCCGATTCCTTCATCACGTCGCCCAGTTGCCCCGTCAGGGTGATCTGCCCCTTCCCGGGCATCTGGATCGCCTCGATGAACATGATGTCCCCACCCACCGGCGTCCATGCGAGCCCCGTGGCCACCCCGACTTCGGGCGTCCGCCCCGCCACTTCGCTCTGCACCTTGGGCTGGCCTGCGAACTTCTCCAGGTTCTTGACCGTGATCTTCACCGTCGCCGCCCGCCCCTCGACGACCTCCAGGGCGGCCTTGCGAAGCACGCCCTGGATCTCGCGCTCGAGCTGGCGCACCCCGGCTTCGCGCGTGAACTCGGCGATGAGCCGCTCCAGCGCCGCGTCGGCGATGCTGGCGCGCTGGGCCTGGAGCCCCGTCTCCTTGAGCTGGCGCGGCAGCAGGTAGCGCTTGGCGATCGCCAGCTTTTCCCCGGGCGTGTATCCCGGCAGGGTGAGGACTTCCATCCGGTCGAGCAGCGGGTCGGGGATCGGGGCGAGGCTGTTGGCGGTGGCGATGAACATGACGCCCGACAGATCGAACGGCACCTCGAGGTAATGATCCACGAAGCTGGTGTTCTGCGCCGGGTCGAGCACCTCGAGCAGCGCCGCGGTGGGATCGCCCCGCACGTCGGAGCCCATCTTGTCGACCTCGTCGAGCATCAGGACGGGGTTCCGCGTCTCGCAGCGCTGCAGCGCGTGGATGATGCGGCCGGGGAGCGCACCGACGTACGTGCGGCGGTGGCCGCGCACCTCCGCCTCATCGCGCACCCCGCCGAGCGACACGCGCGTGAAGCGCCGCCCCAGCGCCTCCGCGATGCTCTGGCCCAGCGACGTCTTGCCCACGCCGGGCGGGCCGACGAAGCACATGATGCTGCCGCGCGCCGCGGGATTCAGCGTGCGGACGGCGAGGTACTCGAGGATGCGCTCCTTGACGGTCTTGAGGTCGTAGTGATCGCGGTCCAGGATGTCGCGCGCGGCCTTCAGGTCGAGCCGGTCCTCCGAGGTGCGGCCCCACGGGAGGGTCGCGAACACCTCGAGGTAGGTGCGGGCGACGTGGTACTCGGCCGACTGCGGGGACATCTGCCGCAGCCGCTTGAGCTCCCGCTCCGCGACCTTCTTGGCTTCATCGTGCAGCCCCGCGGAGTCGAGCCGGGCCGCGAGCTCGGTCAGCTCGTCTTCTCCCTCCTCCTCGCCCAGCTCCTGGCGGATCACGCGCAGCTGCTCGCGCAGCACGTACTCCCGCTGATTCTGGTCGAGGCGCGTGCGCACCTTCTCCTGGATCTGGCTGCCGACCTCCAGCACCTGCAGCTCCTGGCCGAGCAGCTCGGCGAGCCGCTCCAGGCGGCGATTCACGTCGTCGATCGCCAGCAGCTCGGCCTTGGCGGGGAGCGCCAAGTCCAGGTTCGCGGCCACGAAGTCGGCGAGCTTGCCCCCGTCGGTGATGCCGACGAGCACCTCGTGCAGCTCCTCCCCGAGGTACGGCGCGATGTCGATGACGCGGGAGAACTGCGCATGCACGGTGCGCTTGAGCGCTTCGGTGCGCGCGTCGTCGGTCACGATGTTGGGAAGCGGATCGAACCGCGCCACCAGCCAGTGCTCGGCGGGAACGATCTCGACCAGCCGGGCGCGCTCGAGCCCCTGCACCATGACGCGGACGGAGCCGTCCCCCAGCTTGAGCATCCGCACCACCGTGCCGAGCGTGCCGACCTCGTACAGCTCGTCGGCGCGGGCCTGCATCACCGCGCCCTCAGGCGGCTCGGTGCCGCCCAGCGGCTTCACCACGCCGAGCAGCAGCCGCTTGTTGCCCTGCACCACCTCGTCGATGAGCTGGACGGCGTACGGGTCGGTGAGCGCCATCGGCAGCACGACGTGAGGATAGACGACCAGCCGGCCGAGCGGCAGGACGGGGAGCCGATCCATCTACTGCACCCGGACGGACTGCGGCCCCGAGAGCCGGGCCGGCAGCTTCGTGAGCCGCACCTCGAGAAACCCGTGCTCGTAGCTCGCGCGGATGCTCTCCGGATCGACCGGCACGGGGAGGCGGAAGCGGCGCTCGAACGGGCCGACCTGCACTTCCATCGCGTGATAGTGCGGCTTGCCCACGTGGCGCGGGGCCGTGCGCTCGCCCGCGATGGTGAGGACGCCATCCACGAACTCGACGGTGAAAGCTTCGGACTGCATCCCGGCGATGTCCATGTACACGACGAGCGCGTCGTCGGTCTCGAAGATGTCGGTGTGGGGCTTCCACTTCGACGACGCCACGAAGCCCACCGGGCGGCCGTGCGCGACCTCGTTGAAGTAGACCTCGAGCTCCTCGGCGGGGTGAACGGTGAAAGACCCCGAGCCGCGGGATGGCCGGTTGGAGGAACCGCCGCTATCGCCCACGCGCGCCCGCCACCGCCGCCCGGGCCGGCGCGGCGTACAGGGGGAACTGCTCCGCGAGCGCGCGCACTTCGGCCTTCACGCGCCCGATAGTCGCCTCGTCCTTCTTCGTAAGCACCGTGTCGATGAACTCCGCGACCTTGAGCATCTCGGCTTCGGTGAAGCCGCGGGTGGTGACCGCCGGCGTGCCGATGCGCACGCCGCTCGTCACGAACGCCTTCTGAGGATCGCCGGGGATGGTGTTCTTGTTGACGGTGATCCCCGCCCGGTCGAGCAGCTCCTGCGCCTCCTTGCCGGTGACGTTCTTGGGCCGCAAGTCCACGAGCATCAGGTGCGTATCGGTCCCGCCGGAGACGATGGCGTAGCCGCGCTCGACCAGCGCGGCGGCGAGCGCCTGCGCGTTCAGCACCACTTGCTGCGCGTACGCCTTGAACGCGGGGTCGAGCGCTTCGCCCAGGGCCACGGCCTTCGCGGCGATCACGTGCTCGAGCGGGCCGCCCTGCAGCCCCGGGAAGACCTGCTTGTCGATGTCCTTCCCGAAGGCCTCCTGGGAGAGGATCAGCCCGCCGCGCGGGCCGCGCAGCGTCTTGTGCGTGGTGGTTGTGACGATCTGCGCGTGCGGCACCGGCGAGGGGTGGATGCCCGCCGCCACGAGCCCGGCGAAGTGCGCCATGTCGACGATGAAGATCGCGCCGACCTCGTCGGCGATGGCCCGCAGGGCCGCGAAGTCGATGATGCGCGCGTAGGCCGAGCCGCCGCCGATCAGGATGCGCGGCCGCTCGCGCCGGGCGACCTCGCGCACCTGGTCGTAGTCGATCCGGCCCGTGTCCTCGCGGACGCCGTAATGGGTCGCCCGGAACAGCGTCCCCGAGAAATTCACGGGGGCGCCGTGCGTGAGGTGGCCGCCGTGCGGCAGCGCCAGCCCGAGCAGCGTGTCGCCCGGCTTCGCCACCGCGAGGTAGGCCGCCATGTTCGCCTGCGCCCCCGAGTGCGGCTGCACGTTGACGTGCTCGGCCTTGAACAGCGCCTTGGCGCGGTCGATCGCCAGCTGCTCGACCTCGTCCACCACCTCGCAGCCGCCGTAATAGCGCTTCTTGGGCAGCCCCTCGGCGTACTTGTTGGTGAGCGCCGTGCCCATCGCCTCCATCACGGCGATGCTCGTGAAGTTCTCGCTCGCGATCAGCTCGAGCCCGTGCTCCTGCCGCTCCACCTCTCGGCGGATCAGCTGGAAGATCGTCGGATCCGCTTTGGCGAGCGGCGCGCGCCGGTCGATCACGCGTCGATCTTGGCGACGCGCCGCTCGTGGCGCCCGCCCTCGAACGCGGTGTCCAACCACTTGTGCAGGATGTCCAACCCTTCCTCCTCGCTCACGAATCGGGCCGGCAGCACCAGCACGTTCGCGTCGTTGTGCTTGCGCGCCAGCTCCGCCACTTCCGGGCTCCACACCAGCGCCGCCCGCACGTGCGGGAACCGGTTGGCCACGTACGACATGCCGAGCCCCGTCCCGCACGTCAGCACCCCGCGCCGCGCCTTTCCCGTGCTCACGGCCTGGGCCACCGGCCGGCCGTAGTCGGGAAAGTCGTCGGCCGCATCGAGCGTCTTCGGACCCACGTCCACCGGCTCGTATCCCAGGCGCCGGAGCTCGTCCACCAGCCGCTGCTTGAGCTGGAAGCCCGCGTGATCCGCGCCGACGTATATCTGCTCAGACAAAGTTGCGTCGCACCTTGGCGACGGCGGCGATGCGCTGCTCCGCCAGCCGATCCGCCGCTCGGTAGCTGGGAATCCCCTCCTCCCGCGCTATCTCGAACACGCGCAGGATGGTGTCGTAGATCTCCCCCGCCTTCGACCGCGCCCGCTCGGGCGCCCAGCCGTGCAACTCCGCGTTCACGTTGATCAGGCCGCCGCCGTTGATCACGTAATCGGGGGCGTAGGTGATCTGGCGCTGCTCCAGGAGATCACCGTGCCGGTCCTCCGCCAGCTGATTATTCGCCGCTCCCGCCACGATCTCCACCGCGAGCCGGCTCAGGGTGGCGTCGTTGATCACCGCCCCGAGCGCGCACGGCGCGAAGATGTCCGCCCGCACGCCGTAGATGTCGTCGGCGCCGACCGCCGTCGCCCCGCACTCCTCCACCACCCGCTTCACGCGCTGCGGGTCGATGTCGGTGCACGTGATGCTGGCGCCCTCGGCGCTGAGGAGCCTCGCCAGATGATAGCCTACGGACCCGCATCCCTGCAAAGCGACGTGCTTCCCCGTGAGGCTGTCCGACCCGTAGCGGTAGCGGGCACATGCCTTTATGCCCCGGTACACGCCGTAGGCGGTGACCGGCGAGGGATCGCCCGACTTGCCGATCAGACCGGTGACGTGATTGGTCTCGGCCTTGATGTATTCCATGTCGGCGGTGCTGGTGCCGACGTCCTCGGCGGTGATGTAGCGCCCTTTGAGCGACTCGACGTGGCGCCCGTGCGCCCGGAACAGCGCTTCCCGCCGCGTGGTCCGGTGGTCGCCGATGATGACGCTTTTGCCGCCGCCCAGATTGAGCCCCGCCACCGCCGCCTTGTACGTCATGCCGCGCGCCAGGCGGAGGCTGTCGATCAGGGCTTCCTGGTCGCTCGCGTAGTGCCAGAAGCGCGTGCCCCCCAGGGCCGGACCGAGCACCGTGGAGTGAATAGCGATGATGCCGCGATAGCCGGTCGAGGGATCGTAATAGAGGCTGACCTGCTCGTGCTCGTGCTGGGCCAGCAGGGTGAAGAGGTCGAAACCGCCGCGCTCCCCGGGCTCGCGCCCGGAGTCAGTGCCCGGCCGGGGCGCCGGGATAGAGGCCGCGGGCGACGACGAGCCGCTGGACTTCGCTGGTGCCTTCATAGATCTCGGTGACCTTGGCATCCCGGAACAACTTCTCCACGGGGAAATCGCGCATGTAGCCGTACCCGCCGAACAGCTGCACGGCTTGAGTCGTCACCCACATCGCGGTCTCGGAGGCGAACAGCTTGGCCATGCTGGCCGGCACCGTAATGGGCTCGCCCCGGTCGCGGCGCGCCGCCGCACCGTGCGCCAGCGCGCGCGCCGCCTCCACCCGCGTCGCCATGTCGGCCAGCTTGAACTGCACGCCCTCGAACTCCCGCAGCGCCCGCCCGAACTGCCTGCGCTCGGCGCAGTACGCCACCGCGTGCTCCAGCGCCCGGCGCGCGATCCCGACCGCCTGCGCCGCGATGCCGAGCCGCCCAGCGTCGAGCGCCTCCATCGCATGGCCGAACCCCGCGCCTTCTTCGCCCAACAGGTGGTCGGCCGGCAGGCGCACGTCCTCGAGCGCCAGCGC
>JAEHDT010000255.1 GCA_016880225.1 Gemmatimonadota bacterium
GCCGGTCACACGCCCGGGGCCGCGACGGGAGGTGCCCGATGACCGCCACGCCCATTGCCGCTCCGTTCCGCACCTGCCCCACCACGGGGCTCAAGATCAACGCCCAGGCCGAGTGGCTCATCAAGGCGAACGCCGTCGCGGCGACGGTCGCGCTCTTGATCGGCGGGATCGCCGCCGTGCTGGTGCTGCTCACCCGGTGGCAGGCGGTGCACCTGCTCCCCGCAGAGTGGTTCTACCGCATCCTCACGGTGCACGGGATGAGCATGCTGATCTTCTTCATCCTGTTCTTCGAGATGGCGGTGCTGTACTTCGCGAGCGCGGTGATCCTGAACAGCCGCGTCGCCACGCCGCGCGTTGCGTGGGCGGCGTTCGGATTGATGGTGCTCGGGGCGGTGCTGGTCGAGTGGATGATGTGGGCGGGCCGGGCCGACGTGCTGTTCACGTCCTACGTGCCGCTGCGCGCCGACCCGCTCTACTACCTCGGCGTCATCCTGTTCGCCGTGGGCGCGCTGGTGGTGGTCGGCGTGTTCTTCGGCACGCTCGTCGTCGCGAAGCGCGAGCACACCTACGAAGGCTCCGTGCCGCTCGTCACGTTCGGCGCCGCGGCCGCCGCCATCATCGCCGTCGGCACGCTGGGCCACGGGGCCGCGATCTACATCCCCACCTTTTTCTGGTCCCTGGGATGGATGAAGGTGGACCCCGAGATCTACCGCATGGTGTGGTGGGGGCTGGGTCATGCGTCCCAGCAGATCAACGTCGCCGCCATGGTGTCGATCTGGTACCTGCTCGGCGCGCTCACCATCGGCTCGATCGTGTTGAACGAGAAGGTGAGCCGCGGCGCCTTCGTGCTCTACATCCTGTTCATCAACATGGCGTCGGCGCACCACCTGCTCGTGGACCCGGGGCTTTCGCCCGCCTGGAAGGTGTGGAACACGAGCTATTTCATGTACCTCGCGGTGCTCGCCAGCATGGTGCACGGCTTCACCGTGCCCGCCGGCATGGAAGCGGGGCAGCGGCTGCGCGGGCTCACCAAGGGGCTGTTCGAGTGGCTGCGCAAGGCGCCCTGGGGTGACCCGGGGTTCAGCGCGCTGGTGTTCTCGGTGATCATCTTCGGGTTCGTGGGCGGGATCACGGGCGTCACCTTCGGCACCGAGCAGATCAACATCATCGCCCACAACACGCTGCGCGTTCCCGGGCACTTCCACGCCACGGTGGTCGGCGGCACGGCGCTCGCGTTCATGGGCATCACGTATTACGTGATCCCGCTGATCTTCCGGAAGCAGATCGCGTTCTGGAAGCTCGCCAAGATCCAGCCGTATCTGTTCGCGGGCGGGATGTTCGTGTTCTCGGTGTTCATGACGTTCGCGGGCACGTTCGGCGTGCCCCGGCGGCATTACGACATCAGCTTCTCGCGGGCGCCATTCGCGGTGCAGTTCAATCCGGCGGTGGACCTCGTCATGGGCATCATGGCGCTGGGCGGCCTGGTGGCCGCCGTGGGCGGGGCGATTTACATCCTGATCACGGTGTGGTCGGTGTTCTTCGGGCGGCCGCTCGCCGCGGGCGGGGGAGCGCCGACGGGCATGTACGGCGTACCGCAGGGTATCTCGTCGCCGCCCAAGCCGCTCGCCGAGTCGATCACCAAGCACGGCCCGACGCCGGGCACGCTGGTGCTGGTGTTCGTGTTCCTCGCGGCGTTCATCGCCTACTACTTCGTCAACTGGAAGTTGCTGTCGGTGGTATGGAAAGTCGGCTAAACGCCCCGCGAGGGGAGCGGGGGCACTGGCTCGCGGTCGCAGCGCTGGCGCTGATCCTCGCGATCACCGCCCTGTGGTGGGCGCTGGCGCTCTGGCCCGTTCCGGCTGCAGGAGCCCCGGCGTGGCTGCTGCGCACCCGCGCCGTGTGCTTCGGGACGTCGCCGAGCGGGCTGCCGGACGGCTACGGATGGCTGACCCTCATCGGCCAGCCGGTCCTGATGCTGGCGATGCTGTATGTGATCTGGGGGGACGCGGTGGTGGCGGGAGTGCGGTGGCTCGGCCGGCTGCGGGCGGGCCGCATCGGTCTCGCGGGCGCGACGGCGCTGCTGTTCGCGGCGCTCGTGGCAGCGGGCGCGCGGGTGGCGAGTGCCGTGGGCCCCGAGCCGGGCGTCGCGGCGAGCGTCCCGGCGCTCGAGTCACCGCGGTTGAACCGACCCGCGCCGCGACTCGACCTCGTGGATCAGCGCGGCGAGCGGGTGACCCTGGCGCGGTTCCGCGGCCGAGTCGTACTGCTCGCGTTCGCGTACGCGCACTGCGAGACGGTGTGTCCGCTCGTGGTGCACGACGTGCTGCGCGCGCGCGAGCTGGCGGCGGACGTGGCGCCGGTGGTGGTCATCGTGACGCTCGATCCGTGGCGCGATACGCCCGCGCGGCTCGCGGCGATCGCGGAGCGCTGGCGGCTCGGGGGGGGAGCCGACGGATTCGTCGCGAGCGGCGACACGAACGCGGTGACGGCGACGCTCGATCGCTGGGACGTCGCACGGCAGCGCGATCTCCGCACGGGCGAGGTGGCGCATGCGACGCCCGTCTATCTGATCGCCCCCGACGGGCGGGTGGCGTACGCGGTGAGCGGCGGCGTGGGCGCGGCGCCGCTCGCGGATCTGGTGCGTCGAGCGTACCGTTAGGATGTGGCCGGAACGCGAACTCCCACCGTCGTCAAACTGATCGCGGCGTGTATCCTCTGCGTCGCCGTGTTCGCCGGCCTCGCCCTGCTGGTGCAGCATTTCCGATCGTAACGTCCCGGACATCTGGCGCGCGGTCCGCTCGGGCGATATGGTTTGAGCATGGCACTGCGCGCCGGCGTCTACATCGTTCCCACCCATCGCTGGTACATCGAGCGGACGGTCTGGCTGATCGCCGGGTTCGTGCTGCTCGCGGCCACGGCGCTCGCCGCCCTGGTCCAGCCGCTGTGGGTGCTGCTCGTGATCGCCACCGGGCTCGCCTCCATCACGGTGGCCCTGACCGGCTTCTGCATCGTCGGCAACGTGCTGCACCGATTGGGCTTCACCCCCATGCTGGGGCGGAGCGGGCCGACGCCTGGAAACATGTATCTCATGCAGACCGACCGGTGGTACCTCGAGCGGCGCATCTACCTGGCGGTGGGGATCAACATCTCCGTGGCGTCGGTGCTCTCGCTGGTGCACAGCCCGTGGTGGCTGTTGTTCACCGGTTTCGTCGGCACCGCGATGGTGTGGTTCGCGGCGACAGGATACTGCATCATGGCCAACGGCTTGTACTGGCTCGGCGCCGAGCCGCGCCTCTCTCCGGAGCGCGGGACGGCGGAGCAGGCCGGCCCTCCGCGCCTGGCGGACATCGCGTAGCGGTCCAGCCCGGTCACATCGGCGAAAGGCCCGACGCCCGCACCCGGGCCCAGATGTTCGCCGCGAACGCCCCCGCAGCGCCTGTCTCGGCGAGCCGGCCGGCGATGGGCAGCACGTCGCCGAGGTGGCCCGGCGCGAGCGGCCCCACTCCGGCGAGCCACACGCCGCCGTTCAACAGCGCGAACGCGACCCACGTCGCGGCTTCACTCCCGTACGCCGAGCGCGCCACCCCGAAGCGGGGGAAGATCCAGGTGGCGACGCCCATCACGAGCTGAATCACCCAGCCTGCGAGCAGGAACTCGATGTGCGCGGGTAACAGCCGTGGCACGGCGGAACCGAGCGGGACGCCCTTGTTGAAGAGCAGCAGCGCCCCCAGCGTGAATCCGACCGCCAGGTAGACGAGCGATGCCCGGATGAACCAGCGGCTGGTGCGGGGCACGGCGCGCTAGCGCTCCCGCACGCGCGCCCAGGTGTTCGCCACGAACGCCATGCCGCCGAGCCACTGCAGCACCGCCGCGAGGGCGAGCACCGGGCCGAATCCCGTACCGGGATGGCGGGCGAGAGCGGGCTCGGCGACGACCCGCAGCAGCAACCCGGCGTTGAGACAGACGTACGAGGCGATCGCCAGCCGGTCGCTGCCACGCGGGACTTCCTTCGAGTACTTGGGGAACATCCAGTACGCGACGCCGAAGATCATCTGCGTGATCCAGCCGACGACCAGCAGGTGCACGTACACCGGGTTGATTCCCGCCCCGCCCCGCGCCGCCTGCACGACGCCGACGACGAGTGCCGCGACGAAGTACGCGAGCGCGGTCTTGATGAACCAGCGCGTGAGGACCGGCATGCGGGAAAGCTAGGGCCATCGCGGCGGCGAGTGCAGCGCCGGGGTTGCGCTCGTCTCCTTCCGCGCTATCGTAGCAGGAACCCCTCACGACACGCGATGAAACGATCTCACACGCTGGCCGCGTTGCTCGCACTGTGCTCCCCAGCCCTGGTCGCCCAGCAAAGCGCGCCGAACGGGGCCGAGCTGTTCATCACCAAGGGCTGTCTCGGCTGCCACGGCGCGAGCGCGCGGGGCGGCGTGGGGCCCACGCTCGCGGCCACGCAGCTGTCGCTCGACGCGTTCATTCATCAGTTGCGGCAGCCGCGGCAATTGATGCCTCCGTTTCCCGCGGACGTCGTGAGCGACGCCGCGGCCGCGGCGATCCGGAGCTACGTGCAGAGCGCACCACCGCCGCCACCGCGGATCATCGCCGACCTCCCCCACGGCGTGCTCGACTCCACCAGCTGCGCTCCCTGTCACGCCAAGCTCGAGCCGACCATCGTGCGGCAGTTCGCGGCCAGCGCGATGGGCAGACCGGGGACGCAGGACGCGCGCGTGGTCTACCCGCTCCGCCAGATCACCTGCGCCAATTGCCACGGCGTGAATCACGACGTGATCATGGCGACCAAGGGCCGCGTCCCGGAGCTGGTCTGCGGCAGCTGCCACGTGCAGATCTACAAGGAGCACGTGCTCGACGCCGGACACTCCTACGGCCCGGGGCCCGGCAAGCTCGGCATCAACTGGGAGCGGAACATCGGGGTGCCGCACTACAAGGAGATGCCGCGTAAAGTGATGGAGATGGGCTGCGACGCCTGCCACGCGCAGGCCGGCGCATCCGATCAGAAGTACTGGAGCGACTCGCTGCACCGCTACGTGGACATGAGCAGCCTGGTGTACCGCAACGGCTGCATCGCCTGCCACACCCGCCACTCGTTCAACCTCGAGGAGGCGCGCAAGCCCGAGGCGTGCTACACCTGCCACATGGGACCCGACCATCCCAACTACGAGTCCTACATGGCGTCCAAGCACGGCTCGATCTACGCGGCGCGCGGCAAGGACTGGAACTGGACCCCGTTCCTCGACCAGGCCACCTACGACACGCCGACGTGTGCCTACTGCCACATGGTGTACGTCTCGGACGGCGGCGTGCGCAGCGTGAGCCACAACATGACCCGGAAGATCATCTGGGGGATGGGGGCCCAGGCGGCGAGCGGCGAGTTGAAGGACCTCGCGGCGGCGCCCGCAGGCGAGGCGAAGCGCAAGGAGATGGTCAAGGTCTGCATGACGTGCCACTCCGAAGACCGGGCCCGGGGGTACCTCGAGTCGGCGGACGCCCACAAGCTCGCGGGGGACGCGCTGGTGGTGGACGCGCGCGGGATTCTCGCGCGGCTCTACAAGGACGGATTGATCCGTCCCAGTCACGCGGCGGTGTCGGCGGGCCTGCTCCCGGGGCCCCGCTTCACGGCCATCGAGCTGCCCGGCGGCATCGCGCAGCACTCACCCACCAGCCTGTATTACGACGTCACGCCGATCGAGCGCGAGTACTTCGACATGTTCGTCTTCTCGGCCCTGAAGAGCTACAAGGGCGCGTTCCACATGAGCCCGGACTACGCATGGTGGTACGGCTACGCCGACGAGCTGGGCCACCTCGCGACGATCCGGGACGACGCCGAGCGGCTGCGCAGCGAGGAGACCACGCGCAAGCGGACGCTGTTCATGATCTTCACGGGGCCGCTGATGGTGCTGGCGGTGCTCGGCGCCGTGTACCTCGTGTGGCGCGCGCGGCGGCGGCGTGCCGGGCCGTGAGGCCGCCGCTCACACCCGGGGGATGGCCTTGCCCGGATCGACGAACGGCTTCTCCACCACGGTGGCGGGCCGCGTCTCGCCGCCGGGCAGCACGACC
>JAEHDT010000256.1 GCA_016880225.1 Gemmatimonadota bacterium
GGTTCGGACCTGCGCATCGGAGTCATCGCGACCAACACCATGCTGGCCGGAGCGGCGGGGAGCGTGACCGCGATGCTGTACATGTGGCGCACGTACGGCAAGCCCGACCCGTCGATGGTGGCGAACGGGGCCCTCGCGGGGCTCGTCGCGATCACCGCACCGTGCGCGTTCGTCACCGCGCCATCTGCGGTCCTGATCGGCGCAATCGCCGGCGTACTGGTGTGCGCCTCGGTGTTCTTCGTGGAGCGGAACCTCCGGATCGACGATCCCGTTGGCGCGATCTCGGTGCACGGCGTGAACGGATTGTGGGGCATCCTGTCGCTGGGACTGCTCGCCGATGGCACCTACGGCGACGGCTGGAATGGGGTGAATGGCGCGGTGCGCGGCCTGCTGTACGGCGACGCGGGCCAGTTCGCGGCGCAGGCGATCGGCGGCATCGCGAACATCGTCGGCGTGGGCGTCATGGCCCTGGCCGCGTACAAGATCACGGCGCTCGTGACCGGCGGTCACCGCGTACCGGCCGAGGTGGAGGAGCTGGGGCTCGACCTGCCCGAGATGGGGGCGCTGGCCTACCCCGACTCGCCGGAGGTCGCCTCGGCGGTGATCCTCAGCGAAACCGCCGTGGTGTCACATGGGGGCGTGGGACATCTCGAACCCGAGCCGGAGGCGATCTGATGAAACTCATCACGACGATCGTCCGCCCCGACCGGCTCCCGCAGGTGAAGGCCGCGCTGTTCCGCGCGGGTGTCACGGGCATCACGATCAATCGCGTGAGCGGTCACGGCGGCGAGCTGGAGCGGCAGGAGCACTATCGCGGCTCGACGGTGGTGCTCGAATTCCGCGAAAAGGTGCGGCTCGAGATGGCGGTGTCGGAGCCGTTCGTGGAGCCGACCATCACAGCGATCATCTCCGCCGCCCGCACGGGCCAGGTGGGCGACGGCAAGATCTTCGTGCAGCCGCTCGAGCGCGTGATCAGGATCCGCACGGGCGAAATGGACACGGCTGCGGTCACGGCCGTGACGGCCGACGCGGTGCAGCGCCAGGCGCTGAAGGAGGCGGGCGTATGAGAGCCGTGATGCTGAGCCTCTGGCTCATCGCCCCAGGCGCGGTGCTCGCCCAGAGCGGGTCCTCCGCCCCGTCTGACTCGGCCCAGAAGCCCGACCCTGCACCGCCTCCGGTCAATCATCTGGAAACGGCGCTCGCGGGGTTCAAGCTCAGCGGCTTCGCCGAGGCATCGTACGCCTACTCGGGGCGCGCGATCGGCGACACGGCCATCGTGGGACGTTTGTACGATCGCTTCCAGAACCACTTCATGCTGAATGCGCTCGCCCTCGTGCTGGATAGGCCGTACGATGCCGCGAAGTTCAGCGCCGGCTTTCACACGGAGGTGCTGCTGGGCCAGAACGCCAGCTTGATCAAGTCGGGCGGGTTCGACCTCGGCGCCCAGGGGGATATTCCCCAGCTCTACGTGACCCTCAATATTCCGACCGCGAGTGGGAACGGGCTGCAGTTCAAGGTAGGGCGCATTCCCACGCTGTTGGGGCTCGAGGTGCTCGAGACGGTTGCCAACCCGAACTGGTCGGAAGGCAATCAGTTCGTCTACGTCGAGAACTTCACGGGCCTCGGGCTGAGCGTCGAAACCAAGTTCAACAACTACGTGGACGCGCAGCTGCGGGTGATCAACGGGTGGGACCAGGTGCACGACAACAACACGCACAAGTCGCTGATGGGGCGCGTGGGTATCTATCCCGACGCGCTCACCTCGATCGGGATCGTCGGATACTGGGGGCCGGAGGAGCCGGGAGACAACACCGCCAACCGCTACGGTATCGAGGGCCTGATCTGGCGGAAGCTGGGCAAGGCGGCCGTGTGGCTGCAGGGGGACTACGGCAAGGAGCAGGCGAACGCAGCGTTGCCGGTTCCGACCGAGGACGCAACGTGGTGGGGGGCGGGCGCCTGGGTGACCTACGACGTCAACCCATCGCTCGGCATGGCGTTGCGGGGCGACTACGTCAACGACGAGAACGGCGCGCGCACCAACGGCTTCCTGGGCTTCCCTCTGAACACCGGCCAGAAGTTCGGCAGCGGCACCGCGACGCTGAACATCCGCGCGTGGCCCAATGCGGTGGTGCGGCCCGAGCTGCGCTACGACCGGTCCACCTTGGCCGCGTTCGACGGCCAAAAGGATCAGGTAACCGTCGCGCTGGCCGTCTCCTACCTTTACTAGCGCGCGGGCGCGGCTTCGGCCCGGTCCGGCGCCGGCGTGGCCGGGGCCGGCGCGCGGGGGGCCACCTTCCGGAACAACGGACGGAAGCGCTCCCACGCGTCGAGCACCTGGCGCGCGCGGGCGCTGCCACTCCTGGCCGCGTGCTCGCGGACCAGCCCCTGGACCAGAGCTTCGTCCTCCTCGTCGAGGCCGGCCACGGCGACCATGTCCTGGTTGCAGCGCAGGGCGAAGGTCTCGGCCTCGTCCAGCACGTAGGCGATGCCGTTCGACATGCCGGCGCCGAAGTTGCGTCCCACGGGGCCCAGCACGACCACAGTGCCTGCCGTCATGTACTCACAGCAGTGGTCCCCCGCCCCCTCGATGACCGCGACGGCGCCCGAGTTGCGCACCGCGAACCGGTCGCCGGCGCGGCCCGCGGCGAACAGGCTGCCCGCCGTTGCGCCGTACAGCGCCGTGTTGCCGAGGATGACGTGTTGCCCGGTCGCGTGCGCCGCTTCCCGGAACGGGCGGATGACGAGCTCGCCCCCCGACAGCCCCTTCCCGACGTAGTCGTTCGCTTCGCCCTCGAGCTCGAGGCGCATGCCGGGCAGCGTGAACGCGCCGAAGCTCTGACCCGCGCTGCCGCGGAACCGCAGGCGGATGGACCCAGGCGGCAGGCCCACGTTGCCGACGCGCTCGGCGATGCGTCCGGCGATGCGCGCCCCCACCGTCAGGTGATGGTTGCCGATGTCGTACACGCCCGCAAAGGAGCGGCCGGCCTCGAGCCGGGCCCCCAGCGTGCGCAGTATCTCATCGTCCAGCGACTCCACTCCGGGGCGGTCGTTGCGCTCCGCCGTGCGGCGGCGCGGCGCGTCGCGCACCGCGAGCGGGTCGGCCAGGAGCATTGAGAGGTCGAGCATCTGCGCGCGGGGCACCTCCGGCCGGTCCACGCGCTCGAGCAGCTCCGCCCGGCCCACGACGTCGTCCAGGGAGTGTGCGCCCAGCTCCGCGAGGATGCGCCGCACGTCCTCGGCGATCCACGTGAAGTACGCGACCACCTGCTCGGGCCGGCCGCGGAACTTGGCACGCAGCTCGGGGCGCTGCGTGGCGATGCCGGTAGGACAGGAGTTCAGGTGGCACTGCCGCGCCATGGCGCACCCGATCGCGACCAGCGCGGCCGTGCCGAAGCCGTACGTTTCTGCGCCGAGCAAGGCCGCGATCACCACGTCCCGCCCGGTCCGCAGCCCTCCGTCCACCCGCACCTCGATGCGGTGCCGCAGCCCGTTCTCGATCAGGAGCGCCTGGGTCTCGGCGAGCCCGAGCTCCCAGGGGGAGCCCGCGTGCTTGATCGATGACAGGGGTGACGCTCCGGTGCCACCGTTGTGGCCCGAGATCAGCACGTAATCGGCGTACGCCTTCGCGACGCCGGCGGCGACGCGCCCGACACCCGCTTCCGCCACGAGCTTCACACCGACCCGCGCGCGGGGGTTGACCTGCTTCAGATCGTGGATCAGCTGGGCCAGGTCCTCGATGGAGTAGATGTCGTGATGCGGGGGCGGCGAGATCAACGGCACGCCCGCCACCGAATGCCGCAGGCGGGCGATCAGCGCGGTGACTTTGTGGCCGGGGAGTTGACCACCTTCACCAGGTTTCGACCCCTGCGCCATCTTGATCTCGAGCTCGTCGGCGCGGATCAAATACTGCGTCGTGACGCCGAACCGTCCCGACGCGACTTGCTTGATGCGGTTGTCCGCCCGATCTCCATGCGGGAGCGGCGCATAGGTCTCAGGGTCCTCTCCGCCTTCGCCCGAGTTCGAGCGGGCGCCCATCCGGTTCATGCCGACCGCCAGGGTGCGGTGCGCCTCCGGGGACAGGGCGCCGAGCGACATCGCCGTGGAGATGAAGCGGCGGCGGATCGACTCCACCGGCTCCACTTCCTCGAGGGGGATGGGCGTACCAGCGCGGAGCGCGAGCAGGTCGCGCGGGCTCGCGGGCGGCCGCGCCGCGACGCGGGCGCGGAACGCGTCGTAGGCGGGCGTCGTCCCCGCCGCGACCGCCTCCTGCATGGAGCGGACGAGCGGCGGCGACCAGCCGTGGTCCTCGCCGTCGCGGCGGTAGCGCACCCGGCCGTGGTCGGGCAGCGCCAGCTCCGACGCCGCGGCGTCCGGATAGGCGGCGCGCTGCCGCGCCAGCACGTCTTCCGCGATCTCGGCGAACCCGATCCCGCCGATCGTGGACACGGTGCCCGTGAAGCAGCGGTCGATCACTTCGGCGCCAAGGCCCAGCGCCTCGAAGATCTGGGCGCCGCAATACGATGACAGCGTGGAGATCCCCATCTTCGAGAGGATCTTCAAGAGTCCCTTTTCCGCTGCGGCGCGGAACTTGAGCGTTGCATCCTCCTCCTCGACCTCCTGGCGAACCGATTCGAGCGCCAGCCAGGGGTGCACGGCCTCGGCCCCGTAGCCGATCAGCGCCGCGAAGTGATGCACGTCCCACGCGTCGCCCGCTTCGGCCACCAGACCGAGGCGCGTGCGCAGCCCCTTCTCGAGCAGGTGCTGGTGGACCGCGCCGACCGCGAGCAGCATCGGCAGCGGCGCCCGCTCGCGATCGGCGGCGCGATCGCTCAGGATCACGATGCGCGCCCCTTGCCGCACCGCCCGTCCCGTTGCGCGGCACAGCGCGTCGAGGGCCCCTCGCAATGCGTCGGGGCCGCCCGCGGCCGGCCACGTGGCGTCGAGCGTGACCGCCTGTGCGCCGGCCACGGCCCGCAGCGCGGCCATCTCGTCCGCGACGAGCACCGGGTGCTCGTTGCGGACCAGGCGCAGCCCCGCCAGGCGGTCCGCGAGCAGCGAGCTGCGGCGCCCCAGGTGCATGCGCAACGACATCACCAGCGTCTCGCGCAGCGGATCGATCGGCGGGTTCGTGACCTGGGCGAAGCGCTGCCGCAGGTAGGCGTACAGGCCGGGCGGCACGCGCGCGAGCGGGGGGATCGGCGTGTCGTCGCCCATGCTCCAGACGGCATCCTGCCCGGCGCTGCCCATCGGCTGGAGCACGTAGCGCAGATCCTCGAAGCTCCATCCGAACGCGAGCTGGCGCGCGACGCGCTGAGGCTCTGAAAGCGAGGGGGCGTCGGCCGCGGCGGCCGTGGGGCGCAGCGGCAGGATGCCCCGCGCCGCCCAGCGGCCGTAGGGCCGTCGCCGCGCCACCTCGCGCTTCGCCTCTCCGTTGTGCAGGATCGCCTTGCGGCGCGTGTCCACTACCAGCAGCTCGCCTGGGCCGAGCCGGCCGCTCTCGACCACGTCACCGGGATCGAGGTCCACGAGGCCCACCTCGGAGCCCGCCACCACGAGCCCATCTCGAGTGATCTTGTAGCGGCAGGGACGGAGGCCGTTGCGGTCGAGTGCGGAGCCCACCAGCACGCCGTCCGAGAACGCGAGCGCCGCGGGCCCGTCCCACGGCTCCACCAGGCACTCGTGGAACTCGTAGAAGCCCCGCACCGCCGCCTCCATTTCGACGGCGCCCTCGTGGGCTTCGGGGACGAGCATCATCAGGGCGTGCACCGGATCGCGTCCGGAGCGCACCAGCAGCTCGAGCGCGTTGTCGAGGCTCGCCGAATCGCTCCCCTCGGCCCAGATGACGGGCTTCAAGCGGTCGACGGCATCGCCCCACGCCGGGGCCGCGAGTACCGGCTCGCGGGCCCGCATGGCGTTGCGATTCCCCCACAGCGTGTTGATCTCACCGTTGTGGGCGAGCAGGCGGAACGGCTGCACCAGCGGCCAGCTCGACGTTGTGTTGGTGGAGTAGCGCTGATGGAAAACGGCGAGCGCCGTCTCGTAGTCGGATGATACAAGATCCGGGAAAAAGCCGGCGAGCTGCGTGCCCGTGAGCAAGGCCTTATAGACGATGGTGCGGCACGACAGCGAGCACACGAAGAACGGGTCGAGCCCGGGCCCGGCGTCGGCGACGCGGCGCTCGATGGTGCGGCGCGCCAGGTAGAGGGAGCGCTCCCACGCGGTTTCCTCGCCCCTGCCGCCGTCCGCCGGCGCGGCGAGAATGGCCTGACGGATGGCGGGGCACGAAGCCCGGGCGCCGGCGCCGAGCACGTCCAGGTCGACGGGCACGTCGCGCCATCCCAGCACGGGCAGCCCCTCGCCCTGCAACACGTCTTCCACGATCGCGGTGGCGCGCCCCAGCGCCTCGTGCTCGCGCGGCATGAAGAAAGCCCCCACGGCGAAAGGCTGGCCCGCTTCGAGCGCGAGCCCACGTGTGGCGGCCTCCCGATAGAACAGCGGGGCGGGGATCTGCGTGAGGAGCCCGGCGCCGTCGCCCGAGCGGTCGGTAGCGGCCGCCCCGCGGTGGGCGACGCGGGCCAGCGCCTGGAGCGCACGGCGCGCGACGTCGGCGGAGCGCTCGCCCGACGCCCGCGCCACGAACCCGACGCCGCAGGCATCGTGCTCCCGCCAGGGGTCGAGCGCCGGAGCGCGCGTGTGGGCCCAGCGCGATCGGTCACCGTCGGGCATCTCGTCTCCTCTCGAGGCGTTCCAAACGAAAGGCCCGCTCTGTTTGGGAGCGGGCCGGGGCGTTTGCCTGAGTCGTCTACACGCCTACGCCGCCCGCTCACTCCCGTCGGTGGGAGTCGCCGGATTCAGAATCGCGACGGCCGTCAGCGTCTGGTTGTGCAGCATGTCAATGCTACCCGAAGGTATTAACCCGAAAGTATTAATATTCAGCGAACGGTATAAATATACCAGCCCGTTCGGACTCGTCAAGGGCCGGGTGCCACGAGCCGCTGCAGCTCGGCGAACGGGATCAACAGGTCGGCCATCGTGTCGTAGGTGCCGCGCTCGCGCAGCTCCAGCACTGCCCGGCGCACCAGCCCCAACGCCGCCTGGACTACCCGCGGGCCGAGGCTGGCACGCCGCACTCCGAGGCGGGCGAGGTCGGGGATGGGTGGGGCGGGGGGACCGGCGATCACATTGAGCGGTCCCGCGATCTCACGGGCCAGCCGGCCGATGGTCGGTCCGTCGCTCACGTGCGGCACGAACAGGCAGTCGGCCCCGGCGGCGCGGTAGGCGTTGGCGCGGCGGACCGCTTCGGCGAATCGGCGGGCGGGCTCCCAGTCGTTCACTTCGAACGCGTCGGTGCGGGCGTTGATGACCAGCGGGACGCCGGCGCGCGCGCCGGCCTCGCGCGCGGCCTGGATGCGCTCCACGTGTAACGCGGCGTCCAGCAGCGTGCCGGCGCTCGTGCCGTCCTCGAGGTTCAGCCCCACCGCTCCGGCCGCGATCACCCCACTGGCCGTGGCGGCGGCGGCATCGGGCGTGGCGCCGTAGCCGGCCTCGACGTCGGCGCTGACGGGGACGCGCACGGCCGCGGCAATGCGCCGGACGACGTCGAGCATCTCGCTCCGGCTGATGCGCTCGCCGTCGGGAAACCCGAGCGCCCAGGCGACTCCCGCGCTCGTGGTGGCGATCGCCGGGAATCCGGCCGCTTCGACGATCCGGGCCGTGGCCACGTCCCAGGCGTTCGGGAGAACGAGGATGCCGGGCCCGGCGTGGAGTGTTCGGAACGCTGCGGCACGGTCGCGCTGCGGGGTGGCCTTCACGACTCCTCCTGGCTCATAGCGGGCGCTGTTGCGCCGATTTGATGCAGCGGGGGGTGTTCGATTGTGTGAGCGTCATCACGCGCCCGTGCTCACGCGGCCAACCGATCTCGGGCATACCGCTTGCCCTCCCTGCGGGCCGAGTCTGGTCGAACAGTATCACCACCGACTGTCTCAGGGAGGGACTATGAAGAAATGGAATCTGGTCGCGCTGGCAGCGGCGCTCGTGCTCGCGGCGTGCTCGAACAGCACCACGGGCGGGTTGAGCTTCTCGTTGACCGCGCGTAAGGCGGGGGCACCCCTGCCGGCAGCGGCGTTCTCCGGCGCCGCCGGCGTGCCGAGCGTCACCACCACGGGCGACAGCACCGTGATCACGCTCGGCAACGACAGCGTGATCGTGCGCAGCGCCGAGCTCGTTCTCCGGAAGGTCGAGCTCAAGCGCTCCGACGTCGCGAGCTGCGACGCCGTACAGGGCAACGGCGACTGCGAGGAGTTCGAGACCGGCGCGACGCTCGTGTCGCTGCCGCTCGGCAGCGCCGCGATCGCGCAGCAGGTGAGCGTCAACGCGCCTCCAGGCACGTACGACGCGCTCGAGTTCGAGATCCACAAGCCCAGCTCGGGCGACGACGCGGCGTTCATCGCGGCCAACCCCGACTTCGCGAACATCTCGATTCGCGTGACGGGCACGTACAGCCAGGCGGGCACGCGCAGCGACTTCGTCTTCACCTCCGAAGTCGACCAGAGCCAGGAGTCGAGCCTGGTCCCGCCGATCACCGTGACGGAAGGGCAGTCGGTGAACGTCACGCTGCGCGTGGACATCTCCGGCTGGTTCCTGAACGATACCAAGACCGCGCTCGTCGACCCCGCGTCGGCGAACGGCGGCCAGCCGAACCAGGGTATCGTGGCGAACAACATCCAGGCCTCGTTCAAGGCGTTCGAGGACGACAATCACGACGGCCTCGAAGACTGACCGGGCCGAGTAGGCATGGTGGCCATCGGGGGCTAAGTTTGGAACACTCAAACTTACTCCGGTGGCCATCGTGCTTTCACGCATCGTTCGGCGCAGCGTCGCCCTCTGTGCCGTCTTCGTCGCGGGCCCGCTCGTCGCCCAGGGCGTCCAGGCCCCTCCGCTCACCGTCCACGCCATTTGGGGCTCACCCGAGTACGCGAGCGACTTGATCGACGTCGTGTGGACGAGGGACGGCACCGCCTACACCGCCGTCGAGGAGGACGCTTCGGGTAACACCGACCTGTACCGCACCGACGCCTCGAGCGGGACGAAGCGTCTGCTCGTGCGCGGCGCCGATCTCGTCCCCCCCGGCGGCGGGCGGCCGATGCAGATCGAGGAGTACCGCTTCTCGGAGGACGGGTCCAAGCTCCTCATTTTCACGAACGCGGTCCGGGTGTGGCGGCAGAACACCAAGGGCACCTTCTACGTGTGGGACGTGACCGCGCGGCGGCTCATCCCGGTGAGCGCCCGCCCCGGCTACCAGCAGTTCGCCAAGTTCTCACCCGATGGGCGTCTGGTCGCGTTCGTGCGCGACAACAATCTCTACGTCACGGACCTCGCCACCGGTAGAGAGACGGCGCTCACGTCGGACGGCGGCGACAATGTCATCAACGGCACCTCCGACTGGGTGTACGAGGAGGAGCTCGACCTGCGCGACGCGTTCCGCTGGAGCCCCGACGGCAAGCGGATCGCGTTCTGGCGGCTCGACCAGACGGCCATCCGGCCGTTTTACCTGGTCAATCAGGATTCCCTCTATCCGGCGCTCGTGCCCGTGCGTTACCCCAAATCCGGCACGCCGAACTCGCAGGTGAAGATCGGCGTAGCGGACGTTGCCACCGGCCGCACGGTGTGGATCGACCTGGGCGCCGAGAAGGACATCTACGTCGCGGCCATGGACTTCGCCGGCTCGCCGGGCGAGTTGTGGCTCACCCGGCTCAACCGCCACCAGAACCACCTCGATCTGCTCCTGGCGGACGCGACTACCGGTGCGTCCCGCGTGATCATGACCGACACCGATTCGGCGTGGGTGGACGCCAACCAGCCGCGCTGGATCAACGGCGGAAAGCAGTTCCTGTTCGTCTCCGAGCGGGACGGCTACGACCAGGTGTATCTGTTCGACCGCAACGGCGGGTTGGTCCGGCGGGTGACGCCGCTGGGTTGGGACGTGCAGGACGTGTACGGCGTGGACGAGCAGCAGGGCGTCGTCTACCTGAGCGGAGCGATTGACGGTCCGCTCGGGCGGCAGCTGTTGCGGATCGGTCTCGACGGGAAGGGCCTGACGCGGCTTTCGAAGGAGCCGGGCACGCACGCCGCCGAGTTCGCGCCGACGTTTGGGCTCTACGTCGACACCTACTCGCGCGCCGGCGTTCCGCCGGTCCAGACGCTGCGCCGCGCGGACGGCACGCTGGTCCGTACCGTCGCCGACAACGCGGCGCTCATGGGCAAGGTGGCGGCGCTCGGCCTCAACCGTCCGGAGTTCATCACCGTGAGGACGCCCGACGGAGTCGAGCTCAACGCCTGGCTGATCAAGCCCAAGGCGTTCGATCCGACGCGACGATACCCCCTGCTGATGAACGTGTACGGCGGGCCGGGCTCGCAGACGGTGACCGACAACTGGGGCGGCGCGAACTACCTGTGGCATCAGATGCTCGCCCAGGACGGCTATCTGGTGGCGAGCGTGGACAACCGCGGCACCGGGGGGCGCGGGGCGAAGTTCATGAAGCAGACCTACCTGCACCTCGGCCGCTATGAGGCGGCCGACCAGATCGCCGCCGCGCGCTGGTTTGCGGCGCAGTCGTACGTCGATCCCGGCCGCATCGGAATCTGGGGATGGAGCTACGGCGGCTACATGACCTCGCTCACCATGTTCCGCGGGGCCGGGGTGTTCAAGGCGGCGCTCGCGGTGGCACCGGTGACCGACTGGCGCTTTTACGACAC
>JAEHDT010000257.1 GCA_016880225.1 Gemmatimonadota bacterium
TCGGGCGGTCAGGCGGTCGGGCGGACAGGGAATCAGCGGCGTATTCCCCACCAAACCCCACAGGGCGGGTTCGGCAAAGTCCTTGCCGACCGCCTGACCGCCGGTCCGGCTGACCGCCGCCGTCCTCATTCCGCTCCCTTCGCGATCGGCGCCCCGACGAGGTTCCCCCACTCCGTCCACGAGCCGTCGTAGTTGCGCACCTTCTTCACGCCGAGCAGGTACTTGAGCGCGAACCAGGTGTGGCTCGATCGCTCGCCGATACGGCAATAGGCGATCACTTCGTCCTTGCCGTCGATCACCTTGGCGCCCTTGTAGAGCTGCAACAGCTCGTCGTACGGCTTGAACGTGCCGTCGGTCGCGACGGCCTGGCTCCAGGGAACGTTCTTCGCGCCGGGAATGTGGCCGGGGCGCTGCGCCGTCTCGGTCATCCCGGGCGGCGCGATGATGTCCCCCACGAATTCGGGCTTCGAGCGCACGTCCACGAGCGCGGTCTTCTTGGCCTTGAGCGCCTTCTCGACCTCGGGCCGCCGCGCGCGGATCGCCGCGTTCACCTTCTTCGGGACCGGATAGCTCGTCGCCTTGACGCTCGCACGCTCCGTGACGAGCGGCCGCCCCTCAGCCACCCACTTGGCGCGGCCGCCGTTCATGAGCTTCGCGTTGGTGTGGCCGTAGAGCTGCAGCAGCCAGAAGGCGAACGCGGCGAACCAGTTGTTGTTGTCGCCGTACAGCACGACCGTGGTCTTGGGCGTGAGGCCGGCGTCCGAGAGCAGTTTCGCGAAGGCCTGCTTGTCGGGGATGTCGCGGCGCACGGGATCGTTCAGCTGCGACTGCCAGTTCCAGCCGACCGCGCCGGCGATGTGCCCGGAATCGTACGCGGTCGTGTCGACGTCCACTTCGATCAGCCGGAGCCCCGCATCGGTGCGGTGCGCCGCGACCCACTCAGTGGATACGAGCACGTCGGGATGCGCGTAAGCCACGCGTGCCTCCAATCAAGTTAAACCCGACAGCGCGAGTCGGGTTTCAGTTGAAAAAAAACAAACGGGACGGCGGGACTAGTTCCCGGCCAGGACCCCGGCGATCTGGTAGAGTGCAGGCTCGTCGTGCGTCAGGTCCGCGAGCGAGACGCTGGCCAACAGATCGTTGATCCGTTGTTCCAGCATTCGCCACACCGGCCGGATGCTGCACGACGCCTCCGGACTACATCGCTGGGGATCGACGGGATGGAGATCGCAGTTGACTTCGAAGGTGACGTGCTCCGAGGCCTCGATGACGTCCTTGACGCTGATGGCCTGGGGCTCGCGGGCGAGGTGGTAGCCGCCCTTGGCGCCGCGAACCGATTCGACCAGGCCGGCGCGACGCAGGCGCAGCAGGATCTGCTCGACGTAATCGTGGGGCAACCGCTCCTGCTCGGCGAGCTCGCGCGCGGCTACCGGCCCCTGCCCCGCGCGCTTCGCGAGGTTCAGGGAAACGATCAGTCCATACTCGGCCCAGGTTGTGACGCGCATGGGACTTAATATGCGAGAAGGACTTCCGGGATTCAATGGGCGGGCTGCACCCCGCCGATCCGCGGGCTCAGGCTCGCCCCCAGCTGCACCCCGAACACGTTCTCGCCGGAGTTCCGCTGCAGCCAAAGCAGGCGCCCGTTGACGTTCCACATCAGCCCACCCCCGTAGATGTCGGCGCCGAGGCCACCGTGCGCTCCCTGGGCGATGCCCCGGTCGGGGCCCTGGGTGTACACGCCGGCGAGCAGCAGTCCGGCTTCCGCGTACACCCGCCCCCAGGACGGCCGGACGGACGCTTCGTAGCCCGGTGCGAACAGGACGGCGCTCTCATCGCAGCCCGACGATGGGCAGCCGGCGGTGATCCGGACCGGGGCCCAGTCAATCTGGACCGAGACGGTGCCCGCTTTCTTGGTGTCGCGGCGGAATCGGGCACCGACAAAAGGAGAGCGCCCGCGGAGCGAGCCCGAGATGGGGATGAAGTAGCTCGCCGCCGGGCCCACGGTTCCTTCGAGGAACTCCCCCTGGCGAAAGGAGCCGAATGCCACGGAGGCGTTCGCCACCGCTTCGAGCCCCTGAATCTGACTTCCCGGGACCTCGAGGAACCGCGCGGCGACCGTCGCGGCCGCCGCACGACCGGCGTTGATCCGGATCCCGAGCCCGAAGGCGAGCGCCAGCTGGCTCGTCGCCGAGCCGGTCGCGGTGCAGGTGATGACGAGGCAGACGGAGTCGATCTCGGTGACGCGCGCGAGCCCGAGGGCGGTCAGCGCGAAGGGGGCGACGACGCCCCGGGCGCCCACCGGATAGTAGTACGAGTCGAGTCCGTACAGCGTGAGACGCCGGACCCCGTGGTTGGTGGAAAGATCGGTGTAGCGGGCGATGGTGACGCCCGTCTCGCTCTCGTCGCCGGTGATGAGACCGAGCGATCCGCCATACGATGGGAAGCTGTGCCCCGCTCCGGAGAGATCCTCCAGAGTGACAGTCGAGTAGGTCGGGCCGAGCCGGATTCTACGCTGCGCCGGCGCGGATGCAGCGCCGACGAGCAACAGCGTCGAGACCAGCGGGAGGGTTATCCGCATACAGCAACGGATAACGACCGCGAGGGGCCGGATTCGGTGACTGGAATCACGACCCCCCGCGTGACGCGCGCTACTTGATCAGCAGCCCGATCAACAGTCCTGCGACGTTGATGCGCACGAGCCAGGCCCAGAACATCGCCATGTGTAGCGGCCGCGCCTTGGCGTACCACACGCCGCTCCCGATCGTCGCGAGGGCAATGGTGGGCAGCCAGAGGACGGTCGCGAACTCCATGCCCGCGAGCGCCCCGCCCCCCTGCACCCAGAGACTGCCGCGGAGACGCGCGTAGAGAAAGGCGAGCAGCACCCCGAAGACGAGACTCAGGACGGCGGACTTGGCGAGCGCGGGACCCATGAACTTCTTCATCTCGTCGGGCGACATGGGCGTCACGAAGGCGTCCAGTCCCTTGGTGAAGACCTTGCCCCACATGACGTAGTCGGACACGTAGGCGCCGACTCCGCCGATCAAACCTGCGACGATCCAGCTCATGCGCGCTCCTCCTCAGGAAAGGGTGTGCCCTGCCCGACCGCCCGTCTCGCGCCTATTTGTCGCGCCGCCCCGGTACCCCGAGCTCGGTCATGGCGGCGAGATCCAACACTTCCTCCAGATCTTTGCCCTTGAGGATCCCCTTCTCGATCACGAGTTGCCGCACGGTGACATTCTTCGCGACGGCCTCCTTCGCGAGCTTCGCGGCCTCGGCATACCCGATCTTGGGCGCGAGCGCCGTCACCAGCGCCGGGCTGCGCTCCAGCCAATGCGCGCACTGCGCCGGGTCGGCTTCGATCCCCGCGACACACCGCTCCGCGAAGACGCGCGAGGCGTTGGTGAGAATCAGCATCGTGAACAAGAGATTGTGGGCGATCACGGGCATCATGACGTTGAGCTCGAGCTGCCCGGCCTCCGCCGCCGCCGCGATCGTGACGTCGTTCCCGAGCACCTGGTAGCACACCATGTTGACCATCTCGGCGATCGACGGGTTCACCTTGCCCGGCATGATGCTCGAGCCGGGCTGGACCGCCGGGAGCACGATCTCGGCGATCCCAGTGCGCGGCCCCGAGGCGAGCAACCGGAGGTCGCTTGCGATCTTGCCCAGCTCGATCGCGTAACCGCGCAGGGCTCCCGAGAACGCCGCCGCGTCTCCCATCGACTGCATCAGCTGGACCCGGTCCCGCCCTTCGCGCAGCTCGAGGCCGGTGATGGCCCGGAGCTGCGTCACCATCAGCGCCGGGTACGCGGGTTCGGCATTCAGGCCCGTCCCGACGGCCGTGCCGCCGATGCCCAGCTCGCGGAGCGCATCCGCCGCCTGGGCGATCCGTTCCCGGCTCCGCTCGATCGTGTGTCCGTACGCAGTGAACTCCTGCCCGAGACGGATCGGCGTCGCATCCTGGAGGTGCGTCCGGCCCGACTTGAGGATCTTGTCGAACGCGTCGCCCTTCGCCCGGAAGGCGCGCCCCACGCCGTCCAGGGCGTCGAGCAGCGCCGGAAGCTCCGCCAGCGCGGCGAGGCGGATCGCGGTGGGGATCACGTCGTTTGTGGACTGAGCCATGTTGACGTGGTCGTTCGGATGCACCGGGCGGTACTCGCCGCGCCGTCCCCCCAGCAGCTCGTTCGCGCGGTTGGCGAGCACCTCGTTACAGTTCATGTGGTGTGAGGTCCCCGCGCCCGCCTGGTAGGGGTCGATCACGAACTGGTCGCGGTGCTGTCCGGCGAGTACTTCGTCGGCCGCCCGCACGATGGCGTCGGCGACCTTCGCGTCGAGGCGTCCGGTTTGCTTGTGCGTGAGCGCGGCGGCTTTCTTGATGCGGACGACGGCGTCGACGAACGGGGCGAGCGGCAGCTGGCGGGAGATGGGGAAGTTCCGGCGGGCTCGCTCGGTCTGGATCCCGTAGAGCGCATCGGCGGGAACCGGCAGCTCGCCCAGGGGATCACGCTCGATGCGGGTCGCGCTCATCGCCTCCGTCCGTTCGGGTACGGCGCCGTCGGTCTCGAGCCAGGAATCGCCCATGGATACGCTAGACCTGCTGCAGCGGCTGTCCGAGCGGGCCCAGTTCTCGGCGGCCAAGATGACGAAGATCGAGTGCTTCCGCTCGGAGCGGCTGCTCGTCGGCCTGAATTGCTTCGAGCCGGGGCAGGAGCAAAGGGTGCACGCCCATACGGGCGCCGACAAATTCTATTTGGTTGTGAGCGGAAAGGCGAGGTTTGCCGTCGGAGACCGGACCATCGAGGCGCAGGCGGGCGACCTGGTCCTGGCCCCAGCGGGCGTGCCACACGGCGTCGAGAGGGCATTCGAGCGCACTATCGCGCTCGTCGCGATCGCTCCCGCGCCGGGCGCCTAGCCGCTAGCGCGTCGGTTCGACTCTCAGGCTGTCGTTGAACCGATTGAAGTACTCGGTCATCCCGATGACCAGAGTGATCTCGACGATCTGCCCGTCGTCCCAGGCCGCTCGCAGTCGGCCGTACAGCTCGTCCGTGACGTCGTGCCCGGAGCGATGGATCACGTCAGCGTAGTCGAGCGCCACGCGCCAGCCCGGCTCGAGCCGTTCGACGAGCTCGGGTCCGGGGCCGTCCTGAATCGCCTCGACCAGCTCCGCGCTCGCGCCCTTCTGTCTCGCCAAGACAGTATGTGAGTTGAGTCAATAGCGACAGCGGCTCTTGTGCGAGATCCGCACCCACAGGAGCTCCTTGAGGAGCGGCGGGACGGTACCCTCGCCCATGACGGTGCGAAAGTGCGCGATCATGGTCTTCAGGTGGGCCGGCCGCAGCGCCACGGTGCGGAACATGTTGGGGATGTTGCCCCGCTCGCGCAGATACGTCTCGAAAATCGGCCGGACCTCGGGTGCGGCTTCGGCCGGCGTGAGTGGCGCGATGCGCGGTACCGTCATGTCGCTTCCCCCCTTCGCTTGCCCCAACCGACTTTGAACAACTGGACGGCCGCGCGGTAGCCCACCGACCGCACCAGGACGTAGGCGCCCAACACGGTGAGCAACACCGCCGTGTAGAACCGCCACAGCAGGAGGACGGTTACCTGGCGCCCCCCAAAATCCCCCGCGAATCCGTTCAGGAACACCACCTCGAGTCCGCCCCCACCCGAGGGCAGCGGCACGACGAGGGGTGCGTGAATCAGCGCGAGCGAGCCGAAGA
Organism: Gemmatimonadota bacterium; assembly: GCA_016880225.1. Taxonomy (GTDB): domain Bacteria; phylum Gemmatimonadota; class Gemmatimonadetes; order Gemmatimonadales; family GWC2-71-9; genus AG41. Next base: position 5,718 of record JAEHDT010000257.1, read on the forward strand.
ACATCTGGCTGAACGGCGGTGGGTCCGGAGTGCCAAGGGCGAGGGCCGGGAGAATCAGCGCGCGGGCCACCACGCTGATCACCGTCAGGAACGCGCCGGCGCCGAGCGCCCACCAGGGGGCGCGGCGCACGTGCGCCCAGGCCACACGCCATTGGCGGCGGACCCGATGGCGCACGAAGCCGGCGCGCGCCAATCGCTGCAGCAGGTACACCGTCACGAGCACCAGCAGCGCGATGATCTCGATGATCACGAGCTCTCCCGCCCGGTGGCGGTGCAGCCAGCTACGCGCCGCGTCGCGCCAATCGGGTACGTAGTACGCGACGAGCGCCGCTCCCGCGATGAGAAACACGGGCCATTCGGAGGCGACCTCCACGCCGATCGCGACGATCCCTGTGACCGGCCGCAAGCCCGCCTCGGCGAGCCCGAGGAAGCGAGCCGGTTCGCCGCCCAGGCGATTGGGCGTCAGCTGCGACGCCGCCTCGCCGTACAGGTTCAGCCGGAACGCGTCGCCGAACGAGAGCCGTCCTCCCGCGGTCCACGCGGCCAACTGGATCCGCCACGCGCGGACCACGCAGTCGATGGCGAGCAGCACCAGGGAAAGGAGGTGGCCCACGCCGGTGTCAGTCGGAGCAGTCGCCCAGCGGGTAGATGAAGCCGCAGTTCGGGCAGGGGTTCTTGCAGCCCCACGGCTTGGGCCGCACCTCCGCCCCGCACCGTTGGCACGCAGGCCGCGGCCTAGCCGAGGCGGTGGCCGCCGGTGAGGAAGGGGTTGGTGCGACGCTCGTGTCCGATGGTGGTTTCCGGTCCATGGCCGCTGTACACGATGGTCGAATCCGGCAGCGTAAGCAACTCGCGCTCGATGCTCTGGCGCAGCGTGTCGAAGTCGCCGCCCGGCAGGTCGGTCCGGCCGATCGATCCCTGGAACAAGACGTCGCCCGTGAACGCCACGCCGTGCCCCTCGAACACGACGCTCCCGGGGGAATGCCCGGGGGCGTGACGGACCAGAAACTCGAGCCCACCCACCCGAAGGCAGTCGCCGGGCGCCAGCTCGCGATCGGGCGGCGGGAGCCGTGCGGCCTCCATCCCGAACGCCGCCGCCTGCTCGGCGACGTGGTCGTACAGAATCCGGTCCGCCGGGTGGAGGTATACGGGCGCGCCGGTTTCGTCCTTCAAGCGCGGGATCCCGAGCACGTGATCGACGTGCGCGTGGGTGAGCCAGATCGCGACCGGCGTGACGCCCGCCGCCGCGACCTTGTGGGCGATGAGGCCGCCTTCCTCGCCCGGGTCGACGATCGCACAAGCGTTGGTCGCCTCGTCGATCACCAGGTAGCAGTTCTCCGCGAATTGCCCGTTCGGGATCTGGACGACCTTCACGATGCGACGCCCGCCTTTTCGCGCTCGCGCAGGGTCGTGAGATACTTCTCGACCGCGATCGCCGCAGTGGTGGCGTCGCCGACAGCCGTCGTGATCTGGCGCGTGAGCTGGCTGCGCACGTCGCCCGCCGCGAACAGGCCGGGGATCGAGGTCATCATCCGCTCGTCGGTCACGAAGTACCCGCCGGCATCGTGCTTGGCATGTCCTTCGACGAGCTCGGCGTTCGGCTTGAATCCGACGAAGATGAACACTCCCCCGACGGCGAGTGTGGACGACTCGCTCGTGACGGTGTCCTCGAGCACCAGATGGTCAGCGCCTTTGTCGGTACCCTTGATCTCAACCAACCGCTTGTTCCACACCAGCTCGATCTTGGGGTTCGCGAACGCCCGCTCCTGGAGGATCTTGGACGCGCGCAGCTGGTCGCGGCGGTGCACGATGTACACCTTGCTGGCGTAGCGGGTGAGGTAGTCCGCCTCTTCTACCGCCGCATCGCCCCCGCCCACGACGGCCAGCACCTCGCCCTTGAAGAACGCGCCGTCGCACACCGCGCAATACGAGACGCCCTTTCCGGCGTACTCCTGCTCGCCCGGGACGCCGAGCTTCACAGGCGTCCCGCCGGCGGTGAGGATCACGGCCGGTGCGCGGTACGTCTTGCCCCGGGCCGTCGTCACGGCGAACCAGCCGTCTCCCGCCTTGCGCACCCGCTCGACCGTGTCGGTGACGATCTCGGCACCGAACTTCTTTGCGTGCTCGGTCATCTTCTGGGCGAGCTCCCAGCCCTTGATGCTCTCGAAGCCGATGTAGTCTTCGATCAGATCGGTGTTCAGGAGCTCGCCGCCCGGGGCGCCACGTTCGATCGTGAGGGCCTTGAGCATGCCCCGTCCCGCGTACATGGCGGCGCACAGCCCGGCGGGGCCGGCGCCCACGATGATCAGGTCGTATCGATTCGCTGCGTCGTCAGCCATGCGCTCGCCATCCTGGTGTCCCTAAAGTATAGAACGCCCAGCGGGTTCCGGGCGCGCGGCCCCGAGCCGCAGCAGGTTCACCGCGCCGTGGCAGCTCGAGACCGTTGCCACCAGTACGGCCGCGGGTACGCCACTCTCGCCCGCGACGGCGACGAGCGCATCCCCCTCGAGCACGGCCTCGACTGCGAACGTTCCCACCCCGAATACGTGATGGCGGCACACGAACAGCGCCGGCCCATATACGGGTTCGCCCGCGGCGCGCAACCGCTCCGCCAGCCCCCGGAGGGCGTCCGGCATCTCCCACGTCCGCGCGGTCCCGATCGCCGGGCACACGGCCGGCTCGATGCAGTGGGTGGGACAGATCCAGTCGGCGAACGAGACGTAGCGCGTGTGGTCCGGCCCGGTGCGGTCGTACGGAGTCCCCGGCGCGCCGGGCACCGGAGCCACTTCGATCGGGCGGCTGGGCCAGCGCTCGCGCGCCCGCGCCACAACCCACTCGAACATGAGGTGCGGCATGAGGGGAGACGGCACGATGTAGTCGTCCGCCGCCCCGCCCGGCGCGGCATCGCCCAGGAACTGGCGGAAGAACGCGCTCCAGTCGCGCACTATGAACTGTCGATCGTCTTCCTCGCCCAGCTCGGTGCGGGCCCGGCACGCGGGATCGCGGTCCACGATCACGACACGCCGGAACCGCGCCTTGCCGCGCTGCCGCGCCTTCGCGAGCTGCGCGGCGTAGAATGTGCCGTAGCAGCCGCCTCCGACGACGATCACGTCGCGCATCACGACGGGATCGCCCATCGGCGGGCTAGACGTCTCCCCCGGTCACCGGGAGGATCTGGCCGCTCACGGCCCGGGCCTCGTCGCTCCCGAGGTACAGCACGGCGGCCACGAGCTCGTCGAGCTCCACCCAATGCACGTTGGGGTCTTTCATCTGGGCAAGGTTGTCCGCCGTCTTCATCGTGCCGGGCGCGACGGCGTTCACGCGAATGCGGTCGTCGACGAGCTCGCGGGCCAGGGCGCGCGTCAGGCCGGCGACGGCCGCCTTGGCGGCGCTGTAGGCGGCCATCAGGGGCTGCGGCTTCAACACGGTGACGGAAGCAAAGTTGACGATGGCTCCGCCGCCACGCGCCCGCAGCGCGGGGATCGCCGCCTGCGACACGTAGAACGTCGTCTTGATGTTGATCGCCAGCTCGAGCTCCAGGCGCTCCGGCTTCAGGTCGAGCACCGGCCCGTAGTTCACGAGCCCGCCAGCGACGTTGACCACGACGTCGAGTCCGCCGAAGCGCTCGCGCGCGGCCGCTACGGCCCCGCGCGCGGCGTCCGGCGTCGTCAGATCACCCGCTGCGGCGTGAACCTCCAATCCCTCCGCGGCAAGCTCCTTGGCCCGCTCGGCGAGCGCCGCGGCATTGCGGTCCGCAATGACGAGCTGCGCCCCGGCGCGGCCGAGGCCACGCGCGACGGCCTCCCCGATTTGCCCCACGCGACCCACACCCGTGACGAGCCCGACCTTGCCGCGGAAGTCAGGAGGCATGCGCGACGATCTCGTCCACCGCAGGAGCGCCGCGCTGCGCGAAGGCCACCGTGCCGCCGCGGTTCACGAGGTACACCGACCGCTGGATGCCCCGGCCGTCGTCCTTCAAGGCATGGTAGGCCCGCGCGATCGCGCGGTCGGGATCCGAAAGGAGCGGGAAGTTGAAGTGCAGCTTCTGAACGTAGCTCGCATGGCTCTCCACGCCCGCGGGGTTCACGCCGAAGGGCTGGATGCCGGCTTCCTGGAATTTGGCCATCTCATCGCGCACGGCGGAGAGTTGGCGGTTTCACCCCGGGGTGTTGTTCCCCGGATAGAACACGAGGGCGACGTGCCTGGTCTTGAGGACCTCGCCGAGCGAGTACGTCGTGCCGTCCGACGCCGGCGCCGTGAACGTCGGGGCCTTGCTGCCGATCTCCAGAAGCTCGCTCATGGGATGCCTCCACGGGTGTCCGCTACGGTTTCTCGCGACGCTCTTCCTCGACGCTCTTCCAGCTGCTCCAGCCATTCCATCGGAACGTCGATCCCTCCCAGGGGGGCGTGAGAATCGCCCAGATCGGTGTCGCCGTGCCAGTCGGACCCGCCGCTGAGCGCCAGCCCGAGGCGCTGCGCCAGAAGCGTGAGCCGGCGCTCGGTGCCGGGCGGATGGCTGGGGTGGCGGACCTCGAGGCCATCGAGGCCCTGGGCCTGGAACTGGCGGATCTGGCCCTCGGTGCCGAGGCCCCCCAGGTGCGCCGCGATCGCGACGCCGCCGACCGCGTGCACCAGGCTCGTGACCTGCTCGAGAGTGGGGAGCGCCTTCTCGACGTAGGCGGGGCGGCCGCGGCCGAGGTAGCGGGTGAACGCGTCACCGATATCGTCGCTCAGGCCCCGCTGCACCAGGACGCGCGCCACGTGCGGCCGTCCCAGGGCGCCGCCGCCCGCGACCCGCTCGACCTCCTCGAGCTCGATGGCAACGCCGATGCGGCGCAGATGCCCCACCATCTCCGCCGCACGGCGCCGCCGCGCTGCGCGCGTGCCGACGAGGAACTCCTCGAGCCGCGGATGCCCGGGCGGCAGGAAGTAGGCGAGCAGGTGGAGCTCGCCCCAGGGCGCCTTCACGCTGAACTCGCATCCCGACACGACGCGGATGCCGAGCGCTTCGCCCTCGTGAATCGCCTCGGGGACGCCGTCGGTCGTATCGTGGTCCGTCAGCGCGATGGCGGCGAGGCCCGCGGCCGCGGCGCGGCGCGCGACCTCGGCCGGCGGGTACTCGCCGTCCGAGGCCGTGGAATGACAGTGCAGGTCAACGCGCGCCGTAGACGGCCTCCGGCGCGGTCCAGGCGGGCTGCGACTGGCGGAACAGCTGCACCAGATCCCGGTCGGAGAGCTCCGCGAGCGCGGCGTCGGGACTGCGGTGTCCGACGGGAGCGTATCGCGTGAAGCGGCGCCGCCGCTCCGGACCGGTCCCCTGCTCGAACACGACGCCGAATTGGTCGCGCCCGTACACGGTGACGCGTCCCGACGGGGCCACCTCCCACGTCGCGCCGTCCACCACGATCGTCCGGCCGGCCATGGTCGCCGCTACGCCTCGGTCGGGGCCGCGAACGGCACTTCGGTCCACAGCTCCCAGGCGTCCGGGGCGTACGTCCCGAGGCTCAGCAGCCGCTTCTCGAGCTTGATCTCTTCGGGCAGCCGCGACGCCTGGGCGCGGTGCGACATCTCGGTCTGGCTCTCGGAGAACTCGGTGAACAGCTGCGGATCCTTGGCGTTGCGGAACAGCCAGATGCGCTGGCCGCGCGCCTCGGCGAACTGAGACAGCTCGCGCAGCGTGGCGAGATAGTCGGCCTCGTTGGTCGGCGGTACGCGCACCCGCGCCGCGGTGAGCACCTTGGGCATGGCTAGACCGTTCCCTCGGGGAAGTCCTCGAGCACCCGCTTCACGTCGGCGAGGAAGCGGTCGGCGTCCGCGCCGTCCACGACGCGGTGGTCGTACGACATCGACACCATCCCCATCGTCCGGATGGCGATCGTGTCGGTGCCGTCCGGCAGGGTCACGACCTTGGGGCGCTTCTCGATCGCGCCCACGCCGAGCACCGCGACCTGCGGCTGGTTGATGATGGGGGCCCCCGCATACGAGCCGAACACGCCGGGGTTGGTGATCGTGAACGTCCCGCGCTGGATCTCGTCGGGCGACAGCTTCTTGGCCCGGGCGCGCTCCCCCAGGTCGTTGATGGCGCGGGCGAGGCCGCCGAGGGACAGCTCGTCCGCACGCTTCACGACCGGCACGATCAGTCCCCAATCGAGCGCCTCGGCGATCCCGATGTTCACGTCGGCGCGGTAGATGATGTTGTCACCCGAGACCGCAGCGTTCACGACCGGATGTTTCCGCAGCTGCTCTGCGCACGCCTTCGCGATGAAGGCGAGGTAAGTGAGGTTGACGCCGCGCTCGGCGTAGGCCGCCTTGTGCCTGCGACGGAGCTCGGCCACGCGGCTGTAGTCCACCTCGAAGTAACTGGTGACGTGCGCCGAGGTGCGCCGCGACATGATCATGTGATCCGCGGTGATCTTGCGGATCTTGGAAAACGGCTCGACGCGATCACCGGGCCACGGCTCGACCGCCGGATGCACCACGGGGCCGGTGGACGGCCCGGGCGACGGGGGACGCGCTACTGGGGCCATCGCGGGCGCCCGGGAACCGGTCTCGATGAAGCCGAGGATGTCCTGCTTCGTCACCCGGCCGGCGAAGCCGGTCCCCGGGATGGTCGAGATATCGACCTGATGCTCGGCGGCGATCTTGCGGACGAGCGGGGTGGACTTGCGACGGAGCCGTTCCTCGGCGGTCTCTGCCCCGTCCCCGCCCTTCACCGCCGGGGCGCTCGAGCGGTCAGGCGGCCGGGCGGTCGGAGGAGACGGCGGCGAGACCGCGGTGCCCCCGGGAGCAGCGGGTGCCCGCTGGGCTGCTGCCCCCGGGGGCGCCGCGGGCGAAGCCGCCGCTGGCTTCGCCGCGCCCTTTTCAGTTTCGATCACCGCGACGAGCGTCTGCACGGGGACCGTCTGTCCCTCCTGCACCTTGATCTCCGCGAGCACGCCGGCGCTGGGCGCCGGAATCTCGGCGTCCACCTTGTCGGTCGAGATCTCGAACAGGGGCTCGTCCCGCTTCACCTCGTCGCCGAGCTTCTTGAGCCACTTCGAGAGCGTGCCTTCGGCGATGGACTCGCCCATCTGGGGCATCAGGACGTCTACACGAGCCATAGAGTCTCCATCAGTACGCCGCCAGCCATCTCGCCGCCTTGACGATGTCGTCGGTCTGCGGCAGCACGAAGTCTTCCAACGTCGGGGCATACGGCAGCGGCACATCGTGCGCCGTGACCCGCATGATCGGGCCGTCGAGCCAGGCGAACGCCTGCTCGTTGATACGCGCCGCGATCTCGCCGGCGACGCCGCCGGTGCGCGTGTCCTCGTGAACGATCAGCGCCTTGTTGGTCTTCTGCACGCTCCGCATGATCGCGGCGTCGTCCATCGGCAAGAGCGTGCGGAGATCGAGCACCTCCACCGCGAGCCCATCCTCCTTGGCGAGCTGCTCCGCCGCCTCGAGCGACTTCCATACCGTCGCGCCGTATGTCACGATCGAGAGATCCTTGCCCTCGCGCGCGAGCCGGGCCTCGCCGATCGGCGTGAGGATCTCTTCGCCCTCGGGCAACGCCTCCTTGATGCGGCGATAGAGCCACTTGTGCTCGAGGTAGATCACGGGATCGTCGTCGCGGATGGACGCCTTGATCAGGCCTTTCGCGTCCCGTGCGGTGGCGGGATAGACGATCTTCAGGCCCGGCGTGTGGAAGAACGCCGCCTCCGGATTCTGCGAGTGAAACGGGCCGCCCCGCACGTAGCCGCCGCACGGCCCACGCACCACGATCGGCGTGCCCAGCCCCGCCCGGTAGCGCGCGGTGGCGACATAGTTGGTGAGCATGTCGTAGGCGCAGGAGATGAAGTCGATGAACTGCATCTCCGCCACCGGCCGCATGCCCATATGCGCCGCACCGGCCGCGGCGCCCACGATCGCCGCCTCCGAGATCGGGGTGTCGATGACCCGCTCCGTGCCGAAGCGCTTCACGAACCCGTCGGTGACCTTGAAGGCGCCGCCGTAGGCGCCCACGTCCTCGCCCAAAATGAAGACGCGGGGATCGCGCTCCATCTCTTCCCACAGCCCCTGGCGTAGTGCCTCGAGGTAGGTGACGTGGGCCATCAGAGCGACCGGTACCAGTGACGTGGGGCCGCCGGCGGATCGAGATACACGCCACCCAGCGCCGAGTCCCCCGCCGGCAGCGGCTCGTCAACGCAGGCGTCAGTCGCCCGGTCGATCTCCGCCGCCACCGCCGCGTCGATCGCCTTCAGCTCACGCTCCTCGGCCCATTCGTTCCGGACCAGCTGCTTCACGTAGCGGTCCACGGGATCGTTCTCCGCTGCCCACCAGTCGAGCTCGTCCTTGGGAACGTAGTGCTGGTCGTCGTGCTCGGCGTGCCCCTTGCGGCGATAGGTCTTCACCTCGATGAAGTGCACGCCGTGCCCGCGCCGCGCCCGCTCCACCGCGAACCTGGTCGCTTCGTACACCGCGAGCACGTCGTTCCCGTCCACCGTGACCGCCGGCACGCCGTAGCCCTTGGCTTTCTCGGCCAAGTCCTTCACGGCGAACTGCTTCTCGGGCGGCGTGGAGTAGGCCCAGCGGTTGTATTCCGCCACCACCACCAGCGGCACCCGCTGCACCGCCGCGAAATTGAGACCCTCGTGGAACGTGCCCGTCGACGTGGCGCCGTCCCCGATGTAGACCAGCCCCACCCGCGGCTCGGCGCGCAGCTTGAACGTCAGGGCGATCCCCGCCATCACCGGGATCATGTCGCCCAAGTGCGAGATCTGGCCGAGATAGCCCTTCTCAAGGTCGTTGAAGTGCACGTTCTGCTCGCGGCCGTGCGTGGGGCCCTCCGCCTTCGCCATGTACTGGCGGAGGATCTGCACCGGCTCCGCCCCCATCACCAGCATCGAGCCGAGATTGCGGATCAGCGGCGATAGGACGTCCTGGTTCCTGCCGCGGTTCAGCGCGTATGCCGACCCGACCGACTCCCCCTCCTGGCCGAGGGAGCGGAACAATCCGCCGATCACCTTACTCTGGCGGTACAGGGCCGTGAGCCGCTCCTCCAGGGTCCGGGTGAGCCGGAGATAGCGATAGATTTCCAGCAGCTGGCTCTGAGTGAGCCCCGCCGGGATGGGCGGCGACTGGGTGGGAGCGGCGCGGGGTGGCATGACGTAAATTGTAGTGGGCGTGAAACTTGGCTGGGCGGAGCGGGCAAATCAAGCTCCGGGCGAGGAGGCCAGATGGCGACGTTGAAGCTGCGCGTGACCGGGATGACGTGCGGGCACTGCCAGATGAAAGTCGAGAAGGCCCTGAAGGGGGCGAGCGGCGTGTATTCGGCCGTCGTGGACCTGCAGACGGGCGAAGCGGAGGTGGACTTCAACGACGACGCCGCGACGGCGGACCAGCTCATCGCGGCGGTGGCGAAGGCCGGATACGGCGCGCGGGTAGCGGGTTAGTACGCCCCGCGGATCTCGTGCGCCGGCTCCGCCTCCCGGTGCACCTCCGCGAGAAACCGCTTGGCGAGGCGATCGAGCTCCGACTCGCCCACCTGATCGGTTCCGACCTCCACGAGCGTGTAGTGCCCGCCTTCGGCGCGCGCGGCGACGGTCACCTTCCCGAGGGCGCCGGCCCAGGTGCGCCGGCGCGGGCTCTCGTCGGCCGGGGTGAGGCGCGGGCCGAAGAACGTCTTGGCCTGCGCCAGCACGTCGTCGGGACTCAAGGTCGTCCGATGGAAATAGCGCATCGCTGCTCCCTTCGTGCCATCACGCCCATGCAGGCTTGAAGCGCCGCAGCGTCAGGCTGTTCAGCACCACGCTGAGGCTCGACCAAGCCATCGCGGCGCTCGCGAGCACGGGCGACAGCAGCAGGTGAAAGAACGGATACAGCACGCCGGCGGCCACCGGGATGCCGATCACGTTGTAAATGAACGCCCAGAACAGGTTCAGCTTGATCGTCCGCATCGTGCGCCGGGCCAGCTGCAGCGCCGCCACCACGCCGCGCAGGTCGCCGCGGATCAGCGTCACGTCGGACGCTTCCATCGCGATGTCGGTTCCGGTCCCGATCGCGATCCCCACGTCCGCCTGCGCCAGCGCGGGCGCGTCGTTCAGGCCGTCGCCGACCATGGCCACGTGCTTGCCCTGACGTTGCAGCTTTTTCACGAGGTCGCCTTTCTGCGACGGCAGCACCTCGGCGATGATCTCCTCGATCCCCACGTCCTTTGCGACGGCCTCGGCCCCGCGCTTCGAGTCACCCGAAACCATCACCACCGCGACCCCCATCCGCTTCAGGGAGGCGATGGCGTCCTTCGCCGTCGGCTTGATTGGATCGGCGATCGCGATCACCGCATTCACGGTGTTGTTCACGACCACGATCACCGGCGTGCGGCCCTGTGCCGCGAGGCGATCGGCGTCGGCCCCGAGCGTGCCCAGCTCGAGGCTCCGCTCGCGGGCGTGTCGCAGGGAGATTACCTCGACGATGCGGCGGTCCACGGTGCCACGCACGCCGCGGCCTTCCATGGCGGCGAACTTCTCGACCGGCAGGAGATCCACCTGCCGGTCCTTCGCGGCCTTGAGCACGGCGAGCGCCAGCGGATGCTCGGAGCGCTGCTCCGCGGACGCAGCCCACTTGAGCACCTCGCCCGGCGACAGCGGCGTGCCGTCGGGGCGCTTGGCCGTGACGATGTGGGTGACGCTGGGCCGTCCCTCGGTGATGGTGCCGGTCTTGTCAAGCAGCACCGTGCGCACCGCGGACAGCCGGTCGAGCGCTTCTCCGCTCCTGATGAGGATGCCGTGCTCGGCGGCCTTTCCCGTCCCGACGAGGATCGCCGTGGGCGTCGCGAGGCCGAGCGCACACGGGCAGGCGATGATCAGCACGGTCACGAGCGCCACCGTGGAGAACACGAGCGCCGGCTCCGGCCCGAAATCGAACCACGCGACGAACGCCGCGATCGCGATGGCGATGACGATCGGCACGAACACTCCCGCCACGCGGTCCGCGAGCCGCTGAATCGGCGCCTTGGTCGCCTGCGCGTCCTCCACGAGCTGTACGATCTGGCCCAGCGCGGAGTCCTTGCCGACGCGCGTCGCGCGGAACGTCACGCTGCCCGTCGTGTTCACGGTGGCCCCAATCACCTCGTCGCCGATCTTCTTCGGCGCCGGCATCGGCTCTCCGGTGAGCATCGACTCGTCCACCGCCGAGGCACCCTCGGTGACGATGCCGTCGACGGGGATCTTCTCCCCGGGCTTGACGATCACCATGTCGCCCGGCACGACTGCCTCGACCGCGAGCTCGACCTCACGACCGTCTCGCACCACGTGTGCGGTGCGCGGGCGCAGCCCCGCGAGGCGGCGGATCGCCTCCGACGTGCGGCCCTTGGCGCGCGCCTCGAGCAACCGCCCCAGCAGGATCAGCGCGATGATGGCCGACACCGACTCGTAATAGACATCGGCGGGCCGGCCGGCGGCGGTGAACAGCCGCGGCGCGAACGTGGCGAGGAGCGAGTACACGTAGGCCGCGCCGGTGCCGACACCGATGAGCGTGTTCATGTCGGCGGTGCGATGCTTGAGCCCGCTCCAGGTGCCGCGGTAGAACTGCTGCCCCGACCAGACGATCACGGGCAGCGTCAGGACCGCCAATCCCACCCGGATCCAGTCCGGGTCGAGCACGACCCGCCCGGCCACCGCCTCCTGGAGCCACAGCGCGAGCGGCATCAGCAGCCGCCCGAGCAGATCGACGTGCCGCAGGGTGCCGTCGGCGTCGCCGGTCATCAGGAGCATGGATCCCGCCATGCTGATGACCGTCACGACCGCCGCGACGATCAGCTTCCCGCCGAGCGTGCGAACCTCGCGCCGGCGTGCCAGGCGCTCGCGCTCCAGCGGATCCTCCGCGGCAATCGGCTCGGCTACCCGGAACCCCGCCTGCGCCACGGCGTGCTCGAGCTCCTGCGCGGTCGTCGCGCCGGGGACGTAGTCCACCGTCACCGTCTCGGTCGCCTGGTTGGCGGCGGCGCGGATCACGCCGGGTACGCGTCGCAGGGCCTGCTCGAGCGGCACGACGCTCGGGGCGTAATGGAGCTGGTCGACGGCGAACGTCACGCTGGCCTTGCCGCAGTCGTAGCCCGCGGCCCGCACCGTCTGGATCAGCGCCGCCACGTGCGTCTCCGCGTCGTCGTAGTCCACGGCGGCCTTGCCCGTGGCGTAGTTCACCGCGGCGTGACTGACGCCGCCGGCGTCGCCGAGGGCCTCCTGCACCGTGATCGCGCAGGAGGCGCAGCTCATGCCTTCGATCGGTAGGACGATGCGGGTCTTACTCATGGAGCGCGTGGGGCGAGGCGGACGGCCGGCGGTCGGCGGTCGCGGGCTCCACGACCAGCAAGCCTTTCAGCATGTTCATGCCGCAGCGGAAGCGATATTCGCCCGCCTCCGGCGGGGTGAACTCGATGGCAGTCGTCTGGAACGCGGGCAGCGCCGTGTCGATGCCGAAGTCCTCGAACACTACCCGCTCGGAGCAGTCGGCGGTCTCGTCGCGATAGAACTGCAGTCGCACCGGCTGGCCCGCCCGCACGACGAGCGTGTCGGGCGTGTAGCCGCCCTTCACCGTGATCCGGACCTCCTGCACGCCGTCGCCCTCGACCGCCGCGGCGGCCGGTCCCGTCGAGAACAGGAAGTACCACAACACCCAGGCGATCGCGGCCAGGCCGACGCCGGTGACGACGTACTGCGCGACGCTCACGCCTTCTCGTAGTACTCGATGCCGAGGTGCGTGATCTGCTCCTCGCCCATCAGCCACCGCAGTGTGTTCTTGAGCTTCGTCTGCTGGATGAACAGGTCGTGCTCGGGGTAGAGACCCGGCGCGGTCTGCGGACTCTTGAAGTAGAACGACAGCCACTCCTGGATGCCCGAGAGGCCGGCCCGCTGCGCCAGATCGAAGAACAGCGCCAGGTCGAGCACGATGGGTGCCGCGAGGATCGAGTCACGGCACAGGAAATCGACCTTGATCTGCATCGGATAGCCGAGCCATCCGAAGATGTCGATGTTGTCCCA
>JAEHDT010000258.1 GCA_016880225.1 Gemmatimonadota bacterium
GGGCGAAGATGTGGTCGAGCTGTCGACGCACGGCGGGTTGGTGGTGCCGGCGGCGGCGGTCGCTGCACTCATGGCGGCGGGGGCGCGGCCGGCGGCGCCGGGCGAGTTCACGCGCCGGGCGGTGTTGAACGGCAAGCTCGACCTGCTGCAGGCGGAGGCGACCGCCGACTTGATCGACGCGGGCGCGCCCGCCCAGGCGCGCCGGGCGCTGCACCAGCTCGACCGTGGGCTGTCGCACCGGCTCGACCACCTGCGGGCCGGGCTGCTCGAGCTCGAGGCGCTGATCGCCTACGACATCGACTTTCCGGAGGAGGACGAGGGCCCGGTGGCCGCGGAACGAGTGGAGCGGGCCTGGCGCGCGGCGCGCGACAGCCTGGCGCGGCTGCTCGAGACGGCGCCAGAGGGCGAGCGGCTGCGCGAAGGAGCGCTGCTCGTGATCGCCGGCCGCCCGAACGCGGGCAAGTCGTCGCTCTTCAACGCGCTGCTCGGCACGGAGCGCGCCATTGTGACCGAGGTCCCCGGCACGACACGGGACGCTATCGAGGCGCACGCCGTGCTCGAGGGATTTCCCTTTCGCCTGGTGGACACGGCGGGGCTACGGGAGAGCGACGACCGCGTCGAGCGGCTGGGGATCGAGGTGGCGCGCAAGTATCTCGCCGCGGCGGATCTCGTGTTGTTCTGCGAGGAAGGGGCAGCGGGCGGGGAGCGCTACCTGCGCGAGCGAGACCAGTTCTTGAGGCAGCTGGCCGCCCCTGTCGTGGTCGTCGAGACAAAGATCGACGTTGCGGACCGCCTGACCGCCCGACCGCCCGACCGGCTCCGTGTCTCCGTGGTGACGGGCGAGGGCCTCGCCGAGCTCAAACACCGGCTCGCCGAAGGCGCGTTCGGTCGGCTGCTCGCGGTGGGCGACGTGGAGCCGGTGGTGACGCGGGCGCGCCATCGGGCGGCGCTGGAACGGGCGCTCGCCGAGGTCGAGGCGTTTCACGTTGCGCGGGAGCGCGGTGTGGACGCCGCCGCGGCCGCGACGCACCTGCACGCGGCGGTCGGCGCGCTCGACGACCTGATCGGGGCGGTGACGTCTGACGACGTGCTGAACCGAGTATTCGCAACCTTCTGCGTAGGTAAGTAGCTTTCCCTCATGGACCCGCAAGCGTCAGCGGCTGCTCCGATGCGCTCGCCCGAGCGTTGGCTCGCGCTGCTGCGGATCGCGGTCGGCGTGTGGTTCGCGAAGGCGATCTTCACGAAGCTCGGCATCACGCTGGCGTGGGGCTTCCTCCCGGTCCCCACCGCGTCGGAGCGGTGGGTCCACGTCATGCCGATCCTCGTCGGCAAGTACTCCGAGGGGAATCCCGTCGGGTTCTTCCGGGACTTCATGCAGAGCACCGTCCTCGCACACCCGCACCTGTTCGCCCAGCTCACGGCATACGGCGAGGCCGCCGTGGGCTTGGGTCTGGTGCTCGGCTGCCTCACGACGCTCGCCTCGGGGATCGGCCTGTTCCTGGTGCTGAACTACGGCCTGGCGGTGCAGTGGCAGGGGTCGGCGCACCAGGGCTTCCACTACATGCTGATCAGCACACTGGTGGTGCTGCTCGCGACGCGGGCGGGCCGGGTGTGGGGAGTCGACGGCTGGGTGCGCGCGCACCGGCCCGGCTGGTGGCTCGCGCGGGTGCCGCTCGGCTAGGGGAGATACAGCAGGTCGTTCGGCCGCTCCCCCACCGGGATGGTCGCCACGACCTTGCGGGTCTTCGTATCGATCACCGAGACCTGATCGGACCTCCCGTCCGCCGTGTAGAGGCGGCGCCCGTCCGGCGACAGGGCGATCCCCCAGGGCCGGCGACCCACCGCAATCGAATCGATCACCGTCTGACGGGCCACGTCCACGATGCTGACGCTCGCGCCGGCGCCCTCCGTGACATAGGCGAGCCGCCCGTCGGGCGAGAAGGCGATGCGGACCGGCTTTGTCTTGCCGTCGCGGATCGGGAACTGCGCGAGCACGCTGTCCGTGGCCACATCGATGACGGTGACGTTGCCCCCCGCCTCGGCGGACACCCAGGCGCGGGCTCCGTCCGGCGTGAACGCCACGGTGCGGGGATTGTTCCCGACCTGCAGCGTGTGCAGCAGGGCCCCCGTCTTGGCGTCGAGGACGGAGACGGTGTTGTTCGTCTCCGCCGTGACGTACAGCTTCGCGCCGTCGCGCGTCAGGCCGATGCCCTCGGGCTCGACGCCGACGGGAGTCGAGAACAGCGTGCGGCCGGTCGCAAGCTCGATGGCGGAGGCGTGGGCGATCTCCTCGTTCGACACGTACGCGACCTTGCCGTCGGGGCTGAGCACCACGAGCTCGGGATCACGGTTGGCCGGGACCGTCCTCGTCATGTTGCCGGTTCCGACGTCCACCACGCCCAGGGCGTCGTCCTGCCCCAGGGCGACGTATAAAGTGCGCCGGTCCGGGCTCGCCGCCATGCCCCGCGGCCGCTTGCCCACCGGGATGGTCGCGAGCACGCTGTTGGTGCGCGGCGACACGACGGAGATCGTGTTGGGTATCTCGTTGGACACGTAGAGCAGGGGCTCGCGCGAGCCCCCCCGGGCGAGGGCGGAGGCGAAGAGCAGGGGCGCGGCGAGGGCGGCGGCGCGCCACCGGAGGGTCATGAGCGTCATGGGACCGTCCCGGTCAGTCGTGAAAGACCGCTTGATCGACGTGCAGCGCCTGGTCGAGCCCGCGGATGCGGTCGCGCCCCCGGACGTCCTTCAGAATCGTGCCCGTCAGGTCGGCCCCGGTCACGTTGGCGTCCGTCAAGTCGGCGCCCGTCAGATCCGCTCTGATGAGCAGCACCTTCTGCAGGTTGGCGCCGGTGAAGTCCGCGCCACTGAAATCCACGCCGGTGGCGTCGACCCGCATGATACCCATCGACTGATTCCCTGGGTCCACACCCAGATCGGCCTTGACGAATCGGGCGCGCGGCGCTTTGGCGTTGCCCATCGGCCCGATGAGCCGGGCGCCGGAGAGATCAGCGTCGGAGAGATCGGCGCCTTCGAGGATGATCGCGAACAGGCTCGCGTCGCGCAGCACGGCGTGCCGCAGGTCCACCCGATAAGCAACCGCGACGTTGAGATTCGCATCGGTGAAGGTCGCCTCGGGGGCGACCGCGTCCGTGAGCGTGACGGAGAACAGTCCCGCCCCCGTGAAATTGGTGCCCACCAACCGCGCCTTCGTGAGGTTGGCGCGCTTGAAGTCGACGCCCGAGAGGTCGAGCCCGGACAGGTCTTTCGCGCTAAAGTCCGCTGGGTGCTCCGCGCTGGCCCCTGCGAGCGCGGCGAGCACCTGGCTCCTGGTGAGGCGCTCTTGGGCGCACAGCGGCCCGGGGGTGGCGCTCGCCATTACGAAGGCGAGGACCACCCCCGCTGCCGTGCCGTTGCAGCCGATCACTGACTCTTGGTCTGTAGGTCGGATAGCCGGTGCGGCCGCCCCGGCTTCAACCAGCCGTCGCTCCGCGCCTTGACGTACATGTAGAGCTCTTGGATCGCGGTCGTGTCGAGCATGACGTTCCACGCCGGCATCCCCTTGGCGAGGCGGCCGGTCAGCGCGACAAACACGAACGAGTCACGCGGGAACGCCTTGCCGGCCGGGCTCAGCGACCAGCGCAGGTCAATGGCGAGCGGGTTGATGCACGTCGGTGTGCACAGCGCATCCTCGCCGTGGCAGCGGAAGCAGTACACGTGGAACCACTTCCACCCCTGGTAGACCGAGTCCGTCACCAGCAGGCTGTCGGTCACGCTGTCCCGCACCGGCGTCGCCGCGCGTGCGGGCACCGGCGCGGCGGCTGGCGCCGGGGCGGCGCCCGTCACTGGGCGCATCTCGATCACCGGCACGTTGTACTCCTGGAGGACCCGCAGGATGTCGCCGTGCCTGCGGTCGATCACCGAGTCGAGCTGCGCCTTGAGCTCCTTGTCGCGGTGCCGCACGGCCATGGCCATGTCGAATGCGAACGGCATCCCCGAGACGGGGTCCGAGTCGGGGAGCGCGGTCATGGTGAGCGCCACCGGCGCGTGCTTCACCCAGTAGCCCGCCAGCGGTCCCCACACGATGGCGACGTCGATCGAGTCCTTGGCCACCGCGTTGACGATGTCCTCCGGATGATCGGCTTTCGGGTCGGGATTCAGGAAATTTCCGAACCCCACCAGGCCGACGATCCCGCGGGCACTGAGCGCGTGCGCTGGGGGCGTATTGGTGTAGTCGTAGCCGATCATGTTCACGCCGATCTTCAGATGCTTCAAGATCGTGTCGTCCAGCGAGCGCAATTGCAGCCCGCGATCGGCGCGGTACACGAAGTAGTAGGTGGAGCGGTAGTACGGCTTGGTGGTCGCCACCGGGTCGAGGCCGACCGGCGCCTGCATCATGACGTCGCAGAAGCCGCCCAGGATCGAGTTGCGGAGCACGCCGCGGCGGCTGGGCCACCAGTAGTTCACCACGGAGGCCTTCAGGTCGCCTGCGACGAGGTGGGCGATCTTGTTCTCGAAGCCTTCTTCCTGGCTGTTGGAGAAGGGCATGTCGTACGGGTCGACACAGACCCGCAACTCCGAAACCGGCCCGCGCGGCGCGCTGGCCATGAGCGCAGCGGCGACGCCGACGAGCAGCGCGCCCGTGAGCTTGACTCCGGTGTGATGCATAGCACTCCCTGCGGATCCGCCAGAAGGTGAACGCAGCGTCGCGATACTACACCCGGTGCCGGAACAGGTTCGCCCCGGCACCGGGTGGTCTGCGTACTGCCTAGTGCAACTTCGTGTTACGCGCTACTGCCTAGAGCCCGAACACCATCAGCGTGCCGCCGGCGTTCGACATGTTGGTGTAGTCGCTGAACGCACCGATCGCGCCCAGCGCCGCCGTCGGATCTTCCGTGCCGATACCGAGCGCCACACCAGCGCCGGCCCAGCCGCCGATCCCCGAGAGCACCGCGACGTACTGCTTGCCGTCGGGTCCGAGGTACGTCATCGGGTTGCCGATGATGCCGGAAGGCGTCTTGAACTTCCACAGCAGCGTGCCGGTCCTGGCGTCAACCGCCTTGAGCCAGCCTTCCATCGTGCCGTAGAACACGATACCCGAGGCCGTGGCGAGCGCGCCGCCGTAGGCCGCCAGGTTCTCCTTCACTTCCCACTTCTTGGTCCCGGTCGAGGGGTCCCACGCGACGAACGCGCCGCGGTTGCCGCCCGGACCCGGGAACATGCGCACGATCGCGCCGACGTACGGCTGACCGGCCGAGTACTTCACTTCCACGCCCTCGTAGTCCATGCAGATGTTGTTCGTCGGGACGTAGAACCAGCCGGTTTGCGGCGAGTACGCGGCGGGCTGCTGATCCTTGAAGCCGATGGCGGCGGGGCAGATGCCCTCGGTGTTCTTCTTCGAGGTCGTCCCGTACTGCGGATTGCGGACCGGGACACCCGTCGTGAGATCGATCTTCGAGGCCCAGTTCGGCGTCTGGGCGAATGGCTCGGCGACCAGCACCTTGCCGTTCGTCCGGTCGAGCACGTAGCCGAAGCCGTTCCGGTCGAAGTGCGCCAGGGCCTTGGTGGGCTTGCCCTTGATGCTCGCATCGAACAGGATCATCTCGTTGATGCCATCGTAGTCCCACTCGTCGTGCGGCGTCATCTGGTACGCCCACTTCACTTCCCCGTTGTCGGGGTTGCGGGCCCAAATGGTCATCGACCACTTGTTGTCGCCGGGGCGCTGATCGGGGTTCCACGTGCCCGGGTTCCCCGACCCGTAATAGAAGAGGTTCAGCTGCGGATCGTAGGAGTACCAACCCCACGTGGTGCCGCCGCCGCGCTGCCACTCGTCGCCCTGCCACGTCGTGACGCCGAGATCCTTGCCGCGCATCGACGGGTAGTTGGGATTCGCGTCGCCGACGATCTTCACTTCGGCGTCCGGGCCCGTCGAATAGCCGCGCCACAGCTCCTTGCCGGTATTCACGTCGTACGCCGTCACACGGCCGCGCACGCCGAACTCACCGCCCGAGATACCCGCGATCACGATGTCCTTGATCACGATGGGGGCGTTCGTCATGGTGGAGCCCTGCTTGTAGTCGGCGTTCGGCACGCGCCACACCTGCTTGCCCGTCTTCGCGTCCAGGGCGAGCAGATCGCCTGCGAGCAGCTCGATGAACAGTCTGTTGGTCCCCGCATGGTAGGCGAGGCCGCGGTTCACCAGATCGCAGCACGCGATCGGCTTCGCCTCGGCCGGCTGACTGGGGACGTGCTTCCAGATCATCGGTGCGCCTTCCTTCGTCAGGTCGAGGGCGTACACGATGTTCGGGAACGCGCTGTGAACGTACATCACGTTGCCGATCACGAGCGGGTTCCCCTCATGGCCGTTGAGAACACCCGTGGAGAACGTCCACGCGGCCTTGAGGCGACCGACATTCGCCTTGTTGATCTGAGTGAGCGGACTGTACCGCTGCTGGTCGGGAGTCCGACCCGGCATCGTCCACTCGCCCGGATTCTGGGCGACGGCGGACGCCGTGACGAGCATCAGGCTCGTCGCGAGTCCACCGGACCACAGTTTGAAGCGGTTCATAGCTGACCTCATGTTGAGGATGAGGGTGTGAAAAACGGCCCACGCGAACATTTGCCTGCGAGACGTTTGGCACCTCCCGTCACACCGGGGGGCCGCGTTCCCGACAGGCGACAGCCATCGTCTTTGCTACCTCCGTCTGGGACTGCTGCCAGGGATAGTGGTTATATCCCCTGTTTGAGCGACTGTCAATCAGGCTGAAAAGGCGCCGTCTTTCAGCCTGAAACACTCTCCCCGTCGCGCCACACGCGCGCGCCCCCCGCGCTGAAGCCGCCTTCATACACGGCACCACCGGGGCCCAGCACCGCCTGCACCCGTTCGGCCAGGGCACTGCCCGCCGCCGCATCGCCCACGATGCCGTAGACCGCCGGTCCCCAGGAGCTCTGCCCCACCCCCGCCGCCCCCCAGGCCCGCAGCCGCTCCACCAACTCCCGGGTCTCCCCCGGCGCGAAGACGCCCCCCTGGGCCGGCGCGAACCAACCGCCCGTGATCCGCTGCACCTCGCCGAGCGCGGTGCCGAACCCCGCCAGGTCGGCCTCCGCGAGCGCGGGAAGGAGCTGCATCAACACGAGATGCGCCACACGCTCCACGTCGCGCGCGCCGGGGGGCGGAAGCCGGGCGAACGCCGCCGCTTCCTCGTCGCCGGCGAGCCCCGGCTGGCCGCGCGGCACCGCCACCACGCAGCGCCAGTCCGCGGGAAACGGCAGCCGCGCGAGCAGCGGGGCGAGGCGCTCGCTGGCGCTCCTGCGGCCGCCCTCCAACACGAACCCGCCGTGGGCGAACGTCCAGGTGCCGACGCCGGAGCGGCGCCCGCGGTCCACCGCCTGCGCGAGCGACACGACGTCGGTCGCGAGCCCCGCGATCTCGGCCGAGGCCCGCGCCACCGCCAGCGCCAGCTGGGTGCCCGAGCCGAGCCCCGCGTGAGCGGGAATGGAGCGGTGCAGGCAGAAGTGGAGCCGCAGGTCGAGCCGATGGTGGGCGGCGAACCGCTTGGCGAACGCGAGCGCGCGGCCCGCATCGGGACCTTCCGCCCTGAGCTCGGCCGCAGGCCGGGCCTCGAGCAACAGGGACGGAGCCGGGACCGCGGCGCCGATGCCGCCGAAGCGTCGGCCCAGGTCGCCCCGCAGGTCGAGCACGCCGAAATGCAGTCGCGCCGGCGCTTCGACGAACACCCGCCCGCTCATCGGGCGGCCGACCCGGCCGGCCGCGGCACGCGGCGCACGTAGTCGGTGAGCAGGGCCATCGCCTCGCGCTCCCGAGGACCGGCGGTCTTGTCGACGATCACCTGGAGCCGGGCGAATTCGTCGCGGATCTGCTCCGGGGCGAGGAGCTGGGTGCGGGTGGCGAGAATCGCGGCCTCGAGCACCGCGTGGCGTGCCCGGTTGAAGCCGAGGAACTCGCGCCGCACGCCGCGGTGCACCACCCGGGTCACGACGCGCGCGCGCGGCGGGGTTGCGTCGAGCGATCTCACTTCCACCTCGCGCCACGAGCACGCGGCCTCGAGCACCGCTCCGCGGATCTTCTGCGCCGGAACTGCGGGAAACTGCACGTTCGCCGTCGCCCCCTGCGCGAATAGCAGCACGTCGTCGGTCAGGTTCACGACCGCGACCCCCGTCGCCTGGAGGTTCCGGAACGTGGTCGTCTCGAGGAACGGCTTGATCACGATCTCTTCTTCTCCCCACTCCACGCCCATCGGGGCGAAGTTCACCGCCCCGCCCGCGTCCATCGTGGTGAGCACGGACTCGATGATCATCGGACCAACTCGGCCGGAGTGGGAGCGATCGGGGCGCGCGCGCCGTGGAGGAAGCGGTCGAGCAGCACATAGCCGTGCTCGGTGAGCACCGACTCGGGATGGAACTGCAGCCCGATCACCGGGTGCCGCGCGTGCTCGACGGCCATGATCTCCCCGTCCTCTGCGTGGGCCGTGACGCGCAGGTCGGCGGGCAGGTTCGCGCGGGAAATGACGAGCGAGTGGTAGCGTGCCGCGGGGAACGGATTCGGCAGTCCCGCGAACAGGCCGCGCCCGTCATGGTGGATGCGCGACGCCTTGCCGTGCATCGGGCGGCCAGCGCGGACGATCCCGGCGCCGTACGCGGCCCCGATACACTGGTGGCCAAGACAGACGCCGAGGATCGGCGTGGTGGGCCCGAAGCGGCGCACGACGTCGGTCGAGATGCCCGCCTCGCCCGGAGTGCAGGGGCCGGGCGAGATGATGATGTGTGACGGCGCGAGCGCCGCGATGTCCTCGAGCGTCGCGGCGTCGTGGCGTCGCACCAGGGGCTGTTCCCCGAGCTCGCGGACGTAGCGCGCCAGGTTGTAGACAAACGAGTCGTAGTTGTCGATCAGCAGGATCATGGCGTCAGCGCGGCGACGAGCCCACGGGCCTTGTCGAGCGTCTCCTGGTATTCCTCGTCGGGGTCCGAATCGGCTACGATGCCGCCGCCCACCTGAACATACACGTCGCGGCCCAGCACCAGACAGGTGCGGATCACGATGCTCGTGTCCAGGGCGCCGGTGCGTGACAGGTATCCGATGGAGCCGCAATACACGGCGCGTTGCGTCGGCTCGAGCTCGGCGATGATCTGCATCGCGCGCACCTTTGGCGCACCGGTGATCGAGCCGCCCGGAAACGCGGCGCGCAGCACGTCCGCCGGACCCTGCTCCGGCGCGAGCTCGCCGACCACGGTGGACACCAGATGGTGCACCGTGGGGTAGTGCTCGAGCGCGAACAGCTCGGGAACCCGCACCGATCCTGGCCGGCACACGCGCGACAGGTCGTTCCGCAACAGGTCCACGATCATCACGTTCTCGGCCCGGTCCTTGCCGCTCTCGACGAGCGCTTGCGCCAGGGCCGCGTCGTGCTCCGGCGAGAGCCCGCGGGGCCGCGTGCCCTTGATGGGTCGGGTCTCGACCCGGCCGTCCGGGTCGACGCGCAGGAACCGCTCGGGGGAGGAGCTTGCGATCGTGAGATCGCCAAAGTCCAAGTAGGCGGCGAACGGGGCAGCGTTGCGGTGGCGCAGGCGGCGGTACAGCTCGAGCGGCGTGCCGACGAGCGGCGCCTCGAGCCGCTGCGACAGATTGGCCTGGAAGATGTCGCCCGCGAACACGTAGTCGATCACCCGGGCGACCGCGTCGAGATAGCCGTCGCGCGTGAAGTTGGAGCGCACGCCGGGGACGTCGGGGACCGGGTAGGAGGGCGCGGCGCTAGGCCGGGCGGGACGCGGGGGAGCTCCCGGAGCGACTGCGTCGTTTTGTCGCGCAGGGAGCACCCCCGCGTGCCGCGCCACCAGCCTTCGCTTCACGAATTCCAGCCGCTCCGCCGCCCGCCGCTCTCGAGCAGCCCCCCGCTCGGGTATCCCCGTCGAGATCACCCAGGCGCGCCGCGCCATGTGGTCCCACGCGATCACCCAGTCGTACAGCCCGAGCTGCACGTCCGGGAGCGCCAGGTCGTCGTAACGCGGGCGCGGGACGCGCTCGAGCATCATGCCCCAGTCGTAGCCGACGTAACCCGCGGCGCCGCCCTGGAACGGAGGGAGGTCCGCGGCCGGCGGGGCGGCGTGCGGCGCGAGCAGGGTCTGCACCTGGGCGAGCGGGTCCGCCGCGACGCGGATCCAGCGCCCGTCCGCGAGCTGCTGCGTGAGGCGGCCCTTCGAGCGCACGGCCGTGGCCGGATCGGCGCTGATGAAGGAGTAGCGCCCGAGGTGGTCCGGGTCGGAGGCGCTGTCGAGGAAGAGAAGGAACGGCAGACCCTGGAAGCGCGTGCAGACGTCGAGCGGATCGGGGGCGGGGATGAGCTCCTCGACGAGTGCTGCGCGATCGCTCACCGGCGGTCGTTCGCCCGGGAGCGCCGCCGCGCGGACCGTTGCGTCAGCCTGACGTGCTCGGGCCCGCGGTCGTCCGGGGGCGTCAGGTAGCCCCATTGCAGGGCCCCTTCCTGGCGGTACGTCTTCCCGAGGGTGACGGCGAGCTTCGCCTTCGCGAGCTCCCTCCCCAGGTAGAACGCGTGCGTCGGCTCGGTCACCTCGAGCTGCGCGAAGATCTCGTGGATGTCCGTGCCCCGGACCAGCTTCTCGCTGTTGAACACGGTGATCGTGTCCCGATCGGTGAAGATGCGGAAGTTCGGGTCGGTGACGGCCCGCTGCAGCTCCCGCAGCTCGGCTTCCGTGTAAGCGAGGACCGCCGGGTCCTTCACGGTCACGAGGCGGTCGTCCACGCCCTTGGGGAGCGTCTTCTGCGAGACCGCGTGGTACATGAGGCGCCGGGCGACGTCGATCTCGCGCACCGCCCCGCGAGCCCAGGGGATCACCTCGGTCGTGAGCACGGCGCGCACGCCCAGCTCCTCGCACATCGCGACGAGCAGCGCGTTCACGCCGGTGGTGTCGGCGGCGGTGAGCTCGGTGATGTTGCCGATGCCCATGAAGAGCGGCGCGGCGGGGTAGCGCCGCTGCGTCTCTGCGTAGCGCTCGAGCGAGCGCATGAAACCGAACCCGATCGGCTCGACGACCGGGTCGATCAGGTACGCCACCCCCCACCGCTCCAGCGCGGCGACGCTCGGCTCCAGGGTGTCGAGCCCCTGGCCGAAGTCAGGAATCACCACCACCCGGGCCGCGCCGCCCGTGAGCTCACGGGCGACGTCGAGATTCGAGCCGTTGACGCTGAGCACTAGCTCCGCGCCGGCGCCCACGGCGGTGCGGATCTCGTCCGGCCGGAAAGAGTCGACGCTGACGCGCATCCCGGCGCCCCTGAGCTCGCGCACCACGTCCGCCAGGTCGGGGAACTCGCGCCCGGGCGTGCACCCGATGTCGATCACGTCGGCGCCGCTCGAGCGGTAATGCTCGGCCTCGGCCTGGATCGCCTGGCGCGTGAGCCGCGGGGCATTGTTCACCTCGGCTACGATCTCGATGTCGTAGGCGCCGTAGTCGCGCGCCGCCGCGGCGCGCCCGAAGTACTCGGGGATCTGCCGCAGGTCCTTCGGTCCCTTCTCGACGGGGACCCCGGCCCGCGCGGCGATCACCGCCGGATCGCCCTCGCACAGCCCGGGGATGAGCACGAGGTCGGTGCCGGCCGGTACGTCCAGGAACCGCGCGATCCACGGCGTCGTCATCAGCGCGGCGACGGTGATCTTCAGAACCGCCACCTCCCACGCGAACGCCGGAGCCATCTCGGCGAGGGTCCGGCGCAGCGCCGGCTCCGCGAGCTGTCCCGTGACGAACAGCACGCGGCGCGGCGCCGACGCCGCGGCACCGGACGTCACCGCGGATCGCCCGACCGCACGAACTTGTTCGGTGTCCCCTCGAGCGCGCCGCCCTTGGGACGCCACAACACCGCCTCCTCTATCTTGCGCGCGAGCTCGAAGTCCTTGTCCGTGATGCCCCCGGCCGCGTGGTTCTGGAGCTTCACGATCAGCCGGCCCCACGTGACCGAGAGGTCGGGGTGGTGATACGCCGCCTCCGCCACGTAGCCGACCGCGTTGACGAGCATCAGCGTCGTGGGCCAGCCATCCGTCTTGTAGGTACGCCGGATCCAGCCGTCCTCGTACCACCAGCCGGGAAACTCCTTCAGCTTCTCCGCGATCTGTGCCTCAGAGTAGGTAGGCTCTTTGGCTGCCATGACGGTCTCCTTGTGGCGGGCTAGATCACGCCCCCGCCGTTGATCATGAGCATCTGCCCGGTCACGTACCCGGCGGCATCGGACGCGAGGTACACCGCGGCGTGCGCGATCTCCTCCGGCGTGCCCCAGCGACCGAGCGGGATGGCGGAGGTGATCCGCTGCTTCGCCGCCGGATCGAGCCCCTCGCCGTACGCCGTCTCGATCCAACCGGGTCCGAGCACGTTGACGCGGATGTGCGGCGCCACGGCGTGCGCCAGCGCGCGGCTGAACGAGTACACGCCTCCCTTGGCGGCGCAGAACACCTGGGCGTACTCGCTCTTCATGCCGCCCGAGAGCACGTGATCCCACGACATGTTAAGGATCACGCCGCCCCCCGGCTGGCCCCGCATCAGCTCCACCGCGGCCCACGATGCGAGCACCGTGCCGCGTAGATCCACCGCGAGCAGCAGGTCGAGCTTTTCGATCCGCGACCGGCTGGCGGTCGTCCCGGTGAGGATGTCGGCCCCCGCGTTGTTGACCCAGACGTCGACCCGGCCGAAGGCGCGCGCCGCGTCCCGGGCCAGACGCTCCACGTCCTGGGGGTCAGCAGTGTCGGCCTGCAGCACGTGCGCCCGACGGCCGAGCGCCTCGATCGCACCCCCCACCTCGGTGGCGCCGCGCTCGCTCGTCCGGTAGCTGACCGCGACGTCGGCGCCCGCCTCGGCGTACGCCAGCGCGATCGCGCGCCCGATGCCGCGCGACCCACCCGTCACGAGCGCCACCTTCCCCGCGAGCGACAGTGTCCGCTCCGGGTCGGCCGCCCCTTCGGGGGCGGCCGGTACCAGTTCATTCGATGGGCGTTTTGACATCGTGTCTCCGGAAGCCTAACCTACCGGCGGCTTCGGGACCGCCACAAGGGAGCGACCGGTAATGCAGCTTCTCGTCAGCGTCGCGGGACCGCGTGAGGCACGCGCGGCGCTCGCGGGCGGCGCGGATATCATCGATGCGAAGGACCCGCGCACCGGCGCCCTGGGTGCGGTGCGGCCCCAGGTGCTGCGCGCGGTGCGCTCCGCGGTCGGCGATAGCCGCCCGGTGAGCGCGGCGCTGGGCGACGCAGGCCCATGCGCGCTGGTCGAGCGCCGGGCTCGGACGGCGGGCAGCATCGGTGCGACGTTCGTGAAGGTGGGGTTCTTGGGCGTCGGCACGGGCGCCCTCGCGCGCCGGCGCGCGGCAGCGGCACGGTGCGGCGCGGGCGAGCTGACGCGGCTCGTGCTCGTCGCGTATGCCGACTGGTGGCGCGCGGACAGCCTCGACCCCGGCGCGCTCGTCGCCGTGGCGGCCGACGCAGGAGCGGCCGGCGTGCTGCTCGACACGGCAGTCAAGACGGCGGGCCTGTTCGAGTTGCTCGACCGCGGGACCGTGGGTGACTGGATCGCGGCGGCGCACGCCGCCTCCCTGTCGGCCGGCCTCGCCGGGAGCCTGCAGGGTACGGACTTCGCCGTGGCGCGGGCGCTCGGCGCGGACCTCGTGGGAGTGCGGGGCGCAGCGTGCATCGGCGGGCGCACTGGGCGCGTCTCGGCCACCCAGGTGGCCGTGCTGTCAGCCCTCGCGCGCCCGGCGCCCCGCGTCGCCGCTCCCGCCCTCGTCTAACGCCACCGCGAGTTGTCCGAGGTCGTCGGCAGTCACGATCAGGTGCTCCACCCCCGGGGGCAGCGTGCGCAGGAAGAAGGAATCGACGAGCTTCCCCGACTCGCCGACTGTGGGCTTGATGAGCACGACCCGCCTCGCGTCGAGCGCGCCCGCGAACCAGGCGGCGATGCTGTCGCTCGTGACGTCCCAGGTATGGGGCAGGGGGTCGGTCGCGCGGAGCCAGCGGTACGGCGCGAGCACCGGGAGCCCGCCAGCCCGCCGTGCCGCGACGATCTCCGCGTGTTGCTCGACCAGCACGGCGCCCGGCAGGCGGGCCACGAGGGCGTGCGCGTACTGATCCATACCCAGCACAGCCATCCAGTGGGCCGCGTCTTCGCCGATCCTCACCCGGCGGAACATGGTGCGAACCGCATCGGCGAATGGTCCACCGCCGGGGAGCACGAGCAGCCGGCGCCCAGGGCTGAATGCCGTGAGCGCCTCCGTGACGAGATCGAGCGCCCCGGCGCGGCCGAGCAAGCCGCCCCCGACCTTCACGATCGTATGAACGAGCCGCGTGTCGTGGGTCATGCGGCGACCAGGCGGGCTCCCGGGCCGTGCGCGTGATCCCGGTGCTCGACTTGCGGTCCGGCCGCGCCGTGCTGGCGCGCGGCGGGGTGCGCGCGGCCTACGCGCCCGCCCCATCCGCGCTCGCGCCCGGCCGA
>JAEHDT010000035.1 GCA_016880225.1 Gemmatimonadota bacterium
GACCTCGACACCCGGATCGTGCGGATCTTCAACACCTACGGGCCCCGCATGCGGCCGCGCGACGGTCGCGTCGTATCGAACTTCATCGTGCAGGCGCTCAAGGGCGAGCCGCTCACCGTGTACGGCGACGGCTCGCAGACCCGCTCGTTCTGCTATGTCGACGATCTGGTCGAGGGCATCGTCAGGGTGTTCGAGCGCGGCGGAGCCGACCCCACGAACCTCGGGAACCCCAACGAGTTCACGGTCCGCCAGCTTGCGGAGCTGGTGCTGCGGCTCACCGGCAGCCGCAGCCGGATCGTGGAGCAGCCGCTTCCCACGGACGACCCGAGGGTCCGCCAACCCGACATCCAGCGCGCCCGCGAGACGCTGGGCTGGGAGCCGACGGTCTCGCTCGAAGACGGTCTGCGCCGCACCATCGAGTACTTCCGCGGGCTGGCGGCGTGAGCCCGCGCGTGCTCGTGACCGGCGCGGCCGGGTTCATCGGTTCACACGTGTGTGAAGCGCTGCTCACGCGGGGCGACGAAGTCGTGGGCGTCGACAACTTCGATCCGTTCTACGCCCGGGCGGTCAAGGAGAGGAACCTCGCCGGCCTGCTCGGGACGCCCGGATTCCGGTTCCTCGAGGCCGACATTGTGCGGCAACCGCTGCCGCTCGACGGCGTGTCGGTCGTGCTCCACCTCGGAGCCCGGCCGGGCGTGCGCCCCTCGCTCGAGGACCCGGCGTCCTACAGCGAGACGAACGTCACCGGTACGGTGCGCGTGTTCGAGGCGGCGCGCCGCGCCGGCATCAAACGGGTGGTCTTCGGATCGTCGTCCTCGGTGTACGGCAACGCCACGCCCGCGCCCTTCGCCGAGGACGGGGCCGCCGCGTGGCCCATCTCGCCCTACGCGGCGAGCAAGCGGGCCGGCGAGCTGATGGCCCACGCGTTCGCCCACCTGTACGGGATGCAGATCGCCTGCCTGCGGTTCTTCACCGTCTACGGGCCCCGCCAGCGTCCCGACCTCGCGATCCATCGGTTCACCGACTTGATCGCCCGGGGGCAGCCGGTGCGCATGCACGGGGACGGGTCCAGCGAGCGGGACTATACCTATATTACGGACTGCGTGGACGGCGTCCTCGCGGCGGTGGAGTGGACCGCCCGCCCCCGACCGGGAGGGCTGGCCGAGCCGATCAACATCGGCGGTGGGGCGCGGGTGCGGCTGGACCGGCTCATCGAGCTGATCGGGCGCACCCTCGGACGTGCGGTGCAGATCGAGCGCCACCCCGATCAGCCGGGAGACGTGCGGCTCACCGACGCGGACCTGCGGCGCGCCGGGCGCGAGCTCGGCTTCCGGCCGAAGGTCGGCATCGAGGAAGGGATCGGGCACTTCGTTCGCTGGTACGAGGCCATCCATGGACGTGAGTCCTGAGCATCTCGTCGCACAGGCGAGAGAGCGGTTTCAGCTGCAGGACTATTACGGGACGATCCACCTCCTAGAGGAGGTGGTCGCCACGGGCCGCGCCTTCGCCGACGCGCACCATTTGCTGGGCCTGTCCTACTCGCTCGTCGGCCAGCAGGAGCAGGCGCTGGCACAGCTCGATCGCGCCCTGGTGCTGAACTCGCAGTACGTCGAGGCGCTGGTGCACCGCGCCCTGGTCTTGAACGAGCTGGGCCGGGAGGCGGAGGCGGATGCCGCGTTCCGCCGGGCGGCACAGGTCGGGGGCGAGCCGCGCCAGGGTTTCCCGGCACACGTAGCCGCGAAGCTGGCCAATCAGCACGCCGCGCTGGGTGAGGCCTACCTCGAGGCCGGCGGCCTGGGGCAGGCGATCGACCAGTACCAGGCCGCGCTGGCGCTCGGACCCGCGTTTCACGACCTGCGGTATAAGCTGGGGCGTATGCTGCTCGAGGCGGGACGCGCGCTCGACGCCCGGGAGCATTTCGAGATCATTGTCCGCGCCCGGCCCACGTATCTCGACGCGGCGGCGATGCTCGGGCTCGCCTGCTACCTGGCGGGCGACGGGCTCGCGGCCCGGGCGGTGTGGGAGGACTGCCGGGAGCGCCGGCCGGAGGACCCGAGGGTGGAGGCCTATCTCGCCATGCTCGCCCGTAACGACAGCGCCGCGCCGGCCGCCGCTCCCAAGTCGTGAGAGGGTCGCTGCTCCTGGGCGTGCTGCTCGGGCTCGCGTGCCAGCCCAGCGCCGCCGACCACGAAGAGTTGGGCGACCGTGAGTACGCCGCGGGCTCCTACCGCAACGCGCTCGCCGAGTACGAGCTCGGTGTGAAGGCACATCCCTCGAGCGCCGACTTGAGCGCCAAGACCGGGGCGGCGGCTCTCCACGTCGGCGAGTTCGGCATCGCGGTGGACGCGTATGTCGCGCTCGCGGACCACGACCGTTCGCGCGCGGGGGAGGCGGCGGATGGCCTGGAGCGCGCGGCCCGGGCCGCTCTGGCCGCGAACGATCGCAGCGATGCGGCGCGCGCGCTCGCCGGCCTGCGGACGGTCGCGCCGGGTCGGCCACTCGGCCGCTACGCCCGGCTCGCCGCCCTCGATGCCGCGCAGCGCGGGGACACC
>JAEHDT010000259.1 GCA_016880225.1 Gemmatimonadota bacterium
CGACGCCGGCGCAGGCGGCTGCGGGTCTCGCCCGCGCGGCCGGTGGCTTGCCGCCGGGCCGCCCCGCGAGCGGGGTCCCACCCGGGCAGACGAACCCGCACCGGCCGCCGAACCCGCACAAGCCCTGAAAACGCGCAGGCAACGTCCTGGCCCTCGCGGCAGCAGCCTGCCCGACGCTTCATCACTCGTGATACGGGGAGTACTCAGCGATGCACAGCTCTAGCAGATCTCTGCTCGGCGGTGTCGCCCTGTGGGCGATCGCCGCGTGTAGCGGCGCCAACGATCCCGGTATGGGGCAGTTGAGCGTTTCTCTCAGCGACGCGCCGCTCGCCTCGGTGGCGAGCGCCACCGTTCACATCTCCCAGGTCTATCTCGTCGGCGGTGAAGGTGAGAGCCACCGCTTCGTCATCAGCGACACGCCGCAGGATTACGACCTGCTCACGCTGCAGAACGGTGTGACCGCCCTGCTCGGGACCGCCTCGATCCCGGTCGGTGACTACGCCCAGCTGCGCCTCGTCGTGGCTGAGGCGACGGTGACCCTCCCCGCCGGAATGACGTTCAGCGACGGCTCCACCTCGCAGACGTTGAAGGTGCCGAGCGGGATGCAGACGGGGATCAAGGTGAATTTCGGGGGTCCGCTGCACATAGATCCCGGTCAGACGAGCGTGGTGGTGGATTTCGACGTGTCCCGTAACTTCGTTCTTACGGGCGACCCGTCGCACCCCGACCGCGCGCTGTTCACCCCGCTGCTGCAGGGAAGCGTAACGACGTCCACGACCCAGACCATGTGAACAGCCGCCCCCCTCGGGGGGCGGCTCCCGCGAGCGCCGGGTTCAGGCATATCGACCCGGCGCCGCCCCTGCCCCGCTCCCTACCCGTCTCTCCCGACGTAGATTCCACATCCTATGCCCATCTCTCACAACCTCGGCTTCCCGCCCCTCGGCGTCGCGCGCGAGCTGAAGCGCGCCACCGAAGGCTATTGGAGCGGCAAGGTCTCCCTCCCGGATCTTCTCAAGACCGGCGCCGAGCTGCGCGAGCGCCACTGGCGGCTGCAGCGGGACGCGGGGATCGACCTCATTCCGTCGAACGACTTCTCGTACTACGACCGCATGCTGGACATGTGCGCGCTCCTCGGCGCCGTGCCCAAGCGCTACGGCTGGTCGGGCGGCCCGGTGGACCTGGACACGTACTTCGCCATGGCGCGCGGCGTGCAATCGGGCGGGCGCGACCTGACCGCGATGGAGATGACGAAGTGGTTCGACACCAACTACCACTACATCGTCCCGGAGTTCGAGCCCGCCCAGGCGTTCCGGCTGTCGTCCACCAAGCCCGTGGACGAGTTCCAGGAAGCCAAGGCCCTTGGGATCGAGACGAAGCCGGTGTTGATCGGTCCGGTGACGTTTCTGCTGCTGGGCAAGGCACGTACGGCGCGGTTCGACCGGCTGACGTTGCTCGACGCGCTGCTGCCGGTGTACGCGGACGTGCTGGGGCGCCTCGCGACGGCGGGGACGACGTGGGTTCAGCTCGACGAGCCGTGTCTCGCGCTCGATCGCACCCCCGCGGAGCGCGCCGCGTTCGTGCGCGCCTATCGTTTCCTCGCGGAGCGGGCGCCCAAGGTCAAGCTGCTCGTGGCGACCTATTTCGCGGCGCTCGATGACAACCTGGCGACGGCGCTCGAGCTGCCGGTGGCGGGGCTGCACGTCGACGCGGTACGGGCGGCCGCGGCCGGCCGGCTCGACGCCCTACTCCAGGGGTGGCCGGCGGGAGGCGGGCGCGAGGGCAAGGTGCTGTCGCTCGGCGTGATCGACGGCCGGAACATCTGGAAGGAGGATTTAGGGGTCGCGCTGCGCCAGCTCGAAGACGGGCTGGAGCGGGCCGGCGCGGCCCAGCTGTGGGTGGCGCCCTCGTGCTCCCTCCTGCACGTGCCGATCGACCTCGACCGCGAGCAGCGACTCGACAGCGAACTCAAGGGCTGGCTGGCGTTCGCGAAACAGAAGCTCGTCGAGGTCGCGACCCTCACGCGGGGCCTGCGCGACGGGCGGGAGAGCGTGGCGGCGCAGCTGGAAGCGAACGCCCGCGCGCTCGCGGGGCGGCGCATCTCCCGCCGCATCCACAACCCCGCGGTGAAGCAGCGCGCGCGGGGCGTGACCGAGCACGACATGCGTCGCACATCGCCGCACGCGGAGCGGCGCAAGAAGCAACTGCGGCTGCCGCTCTTTCCCACGACGACCATCGGGTCGTTTCCGCAGACCGCAGAGGTGCGGGCCGCGCGCAAGAAGCTGCACGACGGCAAGCTCACGCCTGCGGAGTACGACGCGTTCATCGCCGAGCAGATCACGCGTACCCTCAAGCTGCAGGAAGAGCTGGGGCTCGACGTGCTGGTGCACGGCGAGTTCGAGCGCAACGACATGGTGGAGTACTTCGGCGAGCAGCTGGACGGGTTCGCGTTCACGGAGCACGGCTGGGTCCAGTCGTACGGCAGCCGGTACGTGAAGCCGCCGATCATCTACGGGGACGTATCCCGTCCCAGGGCGATGACCGTGCGCTGGAGCACGTTCGCGCAGTCGAAGACCGCGCGTCCGGTGAAGGGAATGCTGACCGGTCCGGTGACCATCCTGCAGTGGTCCTTCGTGCGCGACGACCAGCCGCGCGCCGAGACCGCGAAGCAGCTCGCCCTAGCGATCCGAGATGAGGTGAAGGACCTCGAGGCCGCGGGGATCCGCGTCATCCAGATCGACGAGCCGGCGCTGCGCGAAGGCCTGCCCCTGCGGCGCGCCGAGTGGCCAGCCTATCTCGAGTGGGCGGTGAACGCGTTCCGGCTCGCGACCGCGGGCGTGTCGGAGGCCACCCAGATTCACACGCACATGTGCTACAGCGAGTTCAACGACGTCATCCGGGTAATCGAGAAGATGGACGCCGACGTCATCTCGATCGAGAACGCGCGCTCGGGATCGGAGCTGCTGGAGGCGTTCAAGGAGTACCGCTACCCCAACGAGATCGGGCCCGGGGTGTACGACATCCACTCGCCCCGCGTGCCTAGCACCGCCGAGATTGTGCAGGCCCTGAAGCGGATGCAGGAGGTGCTCAGTGACCGGCAGATCTGGGTGAACCCCGATTGCGGACTCAAGACCCGCGGCTGGGAGGAGACGTTGCCGTCACTGCGCAATCTGGTGCAGGCGGCCCGTCAGCTGCGGCCCGTGCGGGCGCCCACGGGGGCGACGAGTTAGGTTTCCGCTCATGAGCCCCGCCGACGTCCGTATCACCGCCGAGCCGATCGACAACGGCCGCTGCAAGTTCGTGGTGAGCGAGCCGCTGCACTCCGGTGGGGTGCGCCGCTTCGCCTCGGCTGCGGAGGCGCAGGGCTCACCGCTCGCGGAGGCGATCTTCGCGATCCCCGATGCCGGCATCGCCGAGGTGATCGTGTCGGGGAATCTGGTCACGGTGGTGAAGAGCGGCACGGCGGCGTGGCCGGTGGTCGGGAAGGCTGTGGGCCAGGCGATTCGCGCGGCGCTGGCGGGAGGGCAGCCGGCGGTGGCGCCCAAGCCGGCCGCCGCGGGAAACGCGAGCGACGACGACACGCTGTACGAGCGCGTGGCGGATCTATTCGAGCACGACGTGAACCCGATGGTCGCCCGGCACGGCGGCCGCGTCGAGCTGATCGACGTGCAGGACGCCGTCGTAATGGTCCGGATGGCGGGCGGCTGCCAGGGCTGCGGCATGGCGGACGTAACCCTGCGTCAGGGCATCGAGGCGATGCTGCAGCAGCACGTGCCGGAGGTGAAAGGCGTCGTCGACATCACCGATCACACCGCGGGCTCGAACCCCTACTTCGCCGCCGCCAAGAAGTAGGCGTGCGGCTGCTGCTGCTCCTTCCCACAGCCACGTACCGCGCGGCCGCGTTCGTCGAAGCGGCGCGCCGCCTGGGGGTCGACCTGACCGTCGCCTCGGAGCAGCCGAGTGCGTTTCAGGACGCGAACCCCGCCGGACTCGTCACCCTCGATCTGTCGCACCCCGATCACGCCGCCCGGCAGGCACATGCGTTCGCGCGGGCGCAGCGGGCGCAGCAGCTGCACGGCGTGGTGGGCGTTGACGACGACACGGCCGTGGCGGCGGCGGCGATCGCCGCCGAGCTTGGCTTGCTCGGGAACCCGGTCGCCGCGGCGCGTGCGGCGCGCGGCAAACACGAGCAGCGCACCATCCTCGCCGCCGCCGGCGTTCCCGTGCCGCGCTTCACTCTGCACCGGCTGGACGAGGACCCGCACCTTATCGCGGCGCGGGCTCCGTTTCCGTGTGTGGTGAAGCCGCTCCGGCTCTCCGCCAGCCGCGGCGTGATCCGGGCCGACACGCCGGCGCAATTCGTAAGGGCGTTCGAGCGGCTGCGCCGGATCCTGTCGGAGCCCGAGGCGGCTGCGTGCGGCGAGCCCGCGCGGCACGCGCTGGTGGAGGAGTACGTCTCCGGGAGCGAGTACGCGCTCGAGGGCCTGCTCGTGGCCGGCGAGCTGCGGGTGCTCGCGCTGTTCGACAAGCCCGATCCGCTCGAGGGTCCCTATTTCGAGGAGACGATCTACGTCACGCCATCGCGCCTGGCCGGGAGCGCTCAGGCGCAGATCGCGGCGTGCGCGCAGCGTGCGGCGACCGCGCTCGGCCTCACGGAGGGGCCGGTGCACGCCGAGCTGCGCTACAACGAGCGGGGCCCGTGGTTGATCGAGCTGGCCGCACGGCCGATCGGGGGGCGGTGCAGCTCTGCCCTGCGATTCGAGCCGGGGTCGGTCTCCCTCGAGGAGCTGGTACTGCGGCACGCGCTGCAGATGGAGCTACCGTCCCTGGAGCGGGAGCGGCGGGCGGCGGGGGTGATGATGATCCCGGTGTCGCGAGCGGGAATGCTACGGGAGGTGCGCGGCGTCGAGGCGGCGCGCGTGGTGCCGCTGGTGGAGGGCGTCGAGATCACGGCGTACCCCGGGCAGGTGCTCGTGCCGTGGCCCGAGGGATCGCGCTACCCCGGTTTCATCTTCGCGCGGGGCGATACCGTGGAAGGGGTGGAGACGGCGCTCCGTGCCGCGCATCGCCACCTCGAGTTCGTCGTCGACGCCGACTAGGCGGCGGTCGCCACACACTCGAGCCAGTTGCGCGGCACCTTGCGCACGCCGGTCTCGTCCATGGCCCGCTGCAGTCCTTGCTCGAGCGCGGCGGACCCTTCCTCCAGCGGCACGCCGGGCAGCGCACCCTCGATGAACAGCGAGAACCGGCCG
>JAEHDT010000260.1 GCA_016880225.1 Gemmatimonadota bacterium
GCCGGGCGGGCCGTGCGGGCCGGGGGGACCGGGCGGCGGCCGACGCCCCCGCGCAGGGGGCCGGCGTGGCGCCATGATGCCGCGGACGCTGTTCGAGAAGGTGTGGGACGCGCACGTCGTGCATCAGTTCGCGGAAGGACCGGCGCTGCTGTACGTCGATCTGCAGCTGGTGCACGAGGTGACGTCGCCACAGGCGTTCGAGGGGCTGCGGCAGGCGGGGCGCCGGGTGCGGCGTCCCGACCTGACCGTGGCGACGGTGGACCACAACGTGCCCACGGGCGACCGCGCCAGCCCGATCGCGGATCCGGTCGCCGCGCGGCAGCTCGACGCGCTGGCGGGGAACGCGCGCGAATTCGGGATCGAGCTGTTCGACCTGCGATCGCCGCAGCAGGGGATCGTGCATGTGATCGGCCCCGAGCTGGGGCTCACCCAGCCGGGCATGGTGATCGTGTGCGGCGACTCGCACACCGCGACGCACGGCGCGTTCGGAGCGCTGGCGCTCGGGATCGGCACGAGCGAGGTGGAGCACGTGCTCGCGACGCAGTGCTTGGTGTGGTCGAAGCCCCGCACCATGGAGGCCCGTGTCACGGGACGATTGGCGCGGGGCGTCACCGCGAAGGACCTGATCCTCGCCTTGATCGGGCGGATCGGGACGGCGGGCGCCGCGGGTCACGTGATCGAGTACGCTGGGGATGCGATCCGCGCCCTGTCGATGGAAGCCCGGATGACGGTGTGCAACATGTCGATCGAGGCTGGCGCGCGCGCCGGCATGATAGCGCCCGACGAGACGACATTTGCCTATCTCGCCGGTCGGCCCCGGGCGCCGCGCGGGGCGGCGTGGGCCCGCGCTGTGGAGCGGTGGCGGCAGCTGCGCACCGACTCCGGCGCGACCTACGACCGGCGGGTGGAGCTCGATGCCGCGGCGGTGGCGCCTCACGTGACGTGGGGGACGACTCCCGGCATGGTCGCCGCAGTGACGGACCGGGTACCCGACCCCGCCGACTGCGCGAGCGAGGCGGAGCGCCAGGCGGTGGCGCGCGCCCTCGAGTACATGGGGCTCGCGCCCGGCACGCCGCTCGCCGGGCTGCCGATCGACCGTGTATTCCTCGGCTCCTGCACCAACGCGCGGATCGAGGATCTGCGGGCCGCCGCCGGCGCGGTGCGGGGCCGACGCGTGGCGGCGGGCGTGCGGGCGATGGTGGTCCCCGGCTCGCAGCAGGTGAAGGCGCAGGCGGAGCGCGAGGGGCTGGACCGCGTGTTCCGCGAGGCCGGGTTCGAGTGGCGCAACGCGGGGTGCTCGATGTGTCTGGGGATGAACGCGGACGTGCTGCAGAGCGGTGAGCGCTGCGCCTCGACCTCCAACCGCAACTTCGAGGGGCGCCAGGGCCGCGGCGGGCGCACCCACCTGATGAGTCCGCCGATGGCCGCGGCCGCCGCGGTGGCCGGCCGGCTGGTGGACGTGCGCGACTGGGAGCTCGCGACCCTATGAACGAACCCTTTCTCCGGCACACCGGACGCGTGGCGGCGCTGCCGCGCGCCGATGTCGACACCGATCAGATCATCCCGAAGCAGTTCCTGAAGCGCGTCGAGCGCAGCGGCTTCGGCCCCGCGCTGTTCCACGACTGGCGGTTCCGTCCCGACGGCAATCTGAACCTTGACTTCGAGCTCAACCGGCCCGCCGCGCAGGGCGCGAGCATCCTGCTCACGGGGGCGAACTTCGGCTGCGGCTCGTCGCGCGAGCACGCGGTCTGGGCGCTCCGCGAGTACGGGTTCCGCGCGATCGTGGCTCCGTCGTTCGCGGACATCTTCTTCGCGAACTGCTGCCAGAACGGCGTCGTGCCCGCCCGCCTGCTCGAGCAGGAGGTCGCCGAGCTGTTCCGCCGCCACGCCGCCGCTGGCGGCGACTACCGGCTGACCGTAGACCTGGAGCAGCAGCGCGTCAGCGACGGGCTCGGCTTCAGCACCGCGTTCGCCCTGGAGCCGTACCGCCGCGAAATGCTGCTGCGCGGGCTGGATGAGATCGGGAGGACGCTCCTCGTCGCGGACCGCATCGAGGCATACGAGAGAGGCAGGGAGGCGTTGTGAAGACGTACACGATCGCGGTGCTGCCCGGCGACGGTATCGGGCCGGAGGTGATCGCGGCCGCGGAGCACGTGCTCGAGACGGTGGCGGAGCGCTACGGAATCCGCTTCGCGCTCGAGCGGTTTCCGATCGGGGCGGCCGCGGTGGCCGCGGCCGGAGACCCGCTTCCCGGCCAAACCCGCGCCGCGGTGACCCGTGCCGACGCGGTGCTGCTCGGGGCGGTCGGCGACCCTTCCCTGGACCAGGCGCCGCGCCACTTGAAGCCGGAAACGGGTCTCCTCGCCCTGCGGGCACTGCTGGGGGTATTCGCGAACCTGCGCCCCGTCTCCGTCCATCCCGCACTCGCCGCTCGCTCGCCGCTCAAGCCGGAGCGGCTGCGCGGTGTGAACGTGCTGATCGTGCGCGAGCTCACGGGCGGGCTGTACTACGGGGAGCCGCGCGGGCGCGAGGCGTCGCGCGCCGTGAACACGCTGGTGTACACCACCGTCGAAGTGGAGCGGGTCGCCCGCCTCGCGTTTGCCGCGGCGCGCCGCCGGCGCGGCCTCGTCACGTCGGTGGACAAGGCGAACGTGCTCGAGGTGTCACAGCTGTGGCGCGACACGGTGACCCGGGTAGGGCGCGAGTACTCGGACGTCCGGCTCGAGCACCTCTACGTCGACACCGCCGCGATGCGCCTCGTGGCCGAGCCCGCCGCGTTCGACGTGATCCTCACCGAAAACATGTTCGGAGACATCTTGAGCGACGAAGCGGCCGTGCTGGCCGGCTCGCTCGGCCTCCTGCCATCGGCTTCGCTGGGCGCCGGCCCCGGCGTGTTCGAGCCGATCCACGGCTCGGCGCCCGACATCGCGGGGCGGGGGGTCGCCAATCCCATCGGTGCAATCGCGTCGGTGGCGCTGCTGTTGCGCCACGGATTGGGGCTCGGCGCGGCGGCCGCTGCGGTGGATCGCGCCATCGGCGACACGCTCGTGGCGGGCGCGCGCACGCGCGACATCGCGGGCGCCGGAGAGACCGTGCTGGGCACTTGGGAGATGGGGGAGCGGATTGCGGAAGCGGTGCGGAGAGCGGAACGTGAGGTGCGGAATGAGGGCTCCTCGGCCCACTCCGCACCCCCCATTCCACACTCCGCACTGGAGTAGCGCGAGCATGTCCGACCGACGCAGCCAGACCATCACCCGGGGCCCCCAGCGCTCCCCGAACCGCGCCATGCTCCGGGCCGTCGGCTTCGGCGACGCGGACTTCGAGAAGCCGATCGTCGGCGTTGCCAACGCGTACTCGACGATCACGCCCTGCAACCTCGGGCTCGATACGCTCGCCCGCCGCGCCGAGGCCGCGCTCCGGACCGAGGGGCTGATGCCGCAGACCTTCGGCACGATCACCGTGAGCGACGGCATCGCGATGGGCACCGAGGGCATGAAATACTCGCTCGTGTCGCGGGAGGTGATCGCCGACTCGATCGAGACCGCGTGCAACGCCCAGTGCATGGACGGCGTGCTGGTGGTCGGCGGTTGCGACAAGAACATGCCCGGCGCCATGATCGCGATCGCCCGCATGAACATCCCGGCGGTGTTCGTGTACGGCGGCACGATCAAACCCGGCCGCTACGCGGGCCGCGACCTCACCGTGGTGAGTGTGTTCGAGGCCGTGGGAGAGTACGGGGCCGGCAAGATCGACGCGGACGAGCTGCGTGAGGTCGAGCGGCGCGCCTGTCCGGGAGCGGGCTCGTGCGGCGGCATGTTCACCGCGAACACGATGTCGTCGATCTTCGAAGCGATGGGGATGAGCCTGCCCTCTTCGTCCACGATGGCCGCCGAGGATGCCGAGAAGGCCGAGAGCGCCGCCCAATCGGGGCGGGTGCTCGCGCAGGCGATCCGGACGGGCCTCGTGCCGCGCCGCATCCTCACCCGCCTGGCGTTCGAGAACGCCATCGCGGTGACGATGGCGATCGGGGGCTCGACCAACGCGGTGCTGCACCTGCTCGCGATCGCCCGGGCGGCGGGTGTGCCGCTCGCGCTCGACGACTTCGAAGCGGTGCGCGCGCGGGTGCCGGTACTGTGCGACCTGAAGCCGTTCGGCCGCTTCGTGACCGTCGACCTCCATCGGGCGGGCGGTATTCCGCAGGTGATGAAGATCCTGCTGGCGCACGGCGTGCTGCACGGCGACGCGTTGTCCATCACGGGGCGGACGATCGCCCAGCTGCTCGCCGACGTTCCCGAGGCCCCGCGGGCCGATCAGGAGGTCATCCGGCCGTGGGACCGGCCGCTCCATCCCCAGGGCCACCTGTCGATCCTGCGGGGCAACTTGGCGAGCGAAGGTAGCGTCGCGAAGACGGCTGGCGTGAAGCAGTCGCGGCTCACCGGCCCGGCGCGCGTGTTCGACTCGGAGGAGACGTGTCTCGACGCCGTGCTCGCCGGGCGGATCGCCGCAGGGGACGTCGTCGTGATCCGCTACGAGGGCCCCAAGGGCGGCCCCGGGATGCGCGAGATGCTGTCGCCCACCGCCGCGATCGTGGGCGCGGGGCTGGGGGATGCCGTCGGCCTCGTCACCGACGGGCGGTTCTCGGGGGGCAGCCACGGATTGGTGGTGGGGCACGTCGCCCCCGAGGCGGCGGTCGGCGGCAACATCGCCCTGGTCGAGGAGGGGGATCGCATCACCATCGACGCCGGGCGGCGGCTGCTCCAGCTCGAGGTAGCGGACGATGAGCTGGCCCGGCGCCGCGCGCGCTGGTCTCCGCCCCCAGCGAGGTACACCTCGGGCGTGCTCGCCAAGTACGCCAAGCTCGTATCGTCGTCGAGCCTCGGCGCGGTCACCGACCTCTAGGAGTCAGTAGGATCCCAGCACCCGCAGCTCGCGGGCGAAGCCGCGCAGCTCCGCCAGCGCCGCTGCCACAGAACCCCGCGGATCGCCCAGCACGTCCAGGTAGAACGCGTACTCCCATGGCCGGCCC
>JAEHDT010000036.1 GCA_016880225.1 Gemmatimonadota bacterium
GCAGACGGGGGTCTCCCTCCACGACAAGATTACGCAGTCGTTCCGGGAGACCCCCGCCTGCCGCTACGAATTCGTCTTCTCCCGGACGCCCGCACGGGCGTATCTTCTCACATCGGCCGGATCGCACCACCCCCAGCTCAGGAAGGTCCCCCGTGAGACTCGCGCTCGCCGCGGGATGCGTGCTCGCCGTCGCCGCG
Organism: Gemmatimonadota bacterium; assembly: GCA_016880225.1. Taxonomy (GTDB): domain Bacteria; phylum Gemmatimonadota; class Gemmatimonadetes; order Gemmatimonadales; family GWC2-71-9; genus AG41. The sequence continues at coordinate 198 of JAEHDT010000036.1, forward strand.
TCCCCCGCCCCCGCCCCCGCCCAGTTCCGCCAGAAGGACTTCGACGCCTATGTCACGCGCGGCCTCGACGTCCTCAACACGCCGGGAGCGGCCATCGCCGTCGTGAAGAACGGCAAGGTGCTGTTCGCCAAGGGGTACGGGGTGCGCACCCGCGGCACCACGGATCGCGTGGACGCGCACACCCTGTTCCAGATCGCGTCCAACACCAAGGCGTTCACGACCGCCGCGCTCGCGATACTCGCGGACGATGGAAAGGTCTCGTGGGACGACCCGGTCACGAAGTTCCTGCCGGGCTTCCAGCTGTACGACCCGTACGTGACGCGCGAGTTCACGCTGCGCGACCTGGTGACGCACCGCAGCGGGCTGGGGCTGGGCGCCGGGGACCTGCTGTGGTTCCACTCGAACTACAGCCGCGCCGAAATCGCATACCGGATCCGGTTCGCCAAGCCAGTGTCGAGCTTTCGCAGCCGGTACGCCTACGACAACGTGCTCTACATTGTAGCGGGCGAAGTCGTGGCCGCCGCGGCGGGCGCGAGCTGGGACGACTTCGTGCAACGGCGCATCTTCGCGCCCCTCGGCATGACGGAATCTGGGACCACGACCGGGTTCTTCACGTCGAGCCCAAACGCGGCATCCCCGCACGCGGTCGAGAACGGCCGGTTGCAGGTCGTGCCGGTCGATTCGGTGGAGAACATCGCGCCGGCGGGCGGCATCGCGTCGAGCGTGACGGACCTCGCGAAGTGGCTCAAGTGCCGGCTCGATTCGGGGCGGTATGCGGGCGGCCGGCTGTTCAGCGAGCGCCAGGCCCGCGAGATGTGGTCCGGCCAGACGATCCTGCCGATCGCGGACCCACCACCGCCGCTCGCCGCATTGCGGCCCGCGTTCTCCGAGTACGGCCTCGGCTGGCGGCTGCGCGACTATCGCGGTCGCAAGATCGTATCGCACACCGGCGGGCTCGCCGGCATGTCGTCGCAGATCACGCTCGTACCGGCGGAGAAGCTCGGGATCGTGATTCTCACCAATTCGGAGGCCGACCTGATGGCGGCGCTCACGTACCGGTTGCTCGACGACCTGCTCGAGGCACCGCGCCCGCGCACCGACTGGGTCGCCGGATTCGCGCAGGCGAGCCGGCTGGCCCGCGCGGGGGCCGATTCCCTGCTCCGCGCGTCCCGGTCGGCGCGCGACTCGGCGGCCGGCCCGTCGCTCGCTCTCGAGCGCTACGCGGGCCGCTACTCGGACGACCTGTACGGCGGGGCCGAGCTGGCGCTCGTGGCCGGCAAGCTCGTGCTGCGGTTCAGCCGCTCGCCGGCGTTCGTGGGCGACCTCGAGCACTGGCAGTACGACAGCTTCATCGCTCATTGGCGCACCAGGCACCTCGAGGATGCGTACGTGACGTTCGCGCTCCATCCGGACGGCTCGATCGACAAGTTCCAAATGGCCGCCGTGTCGCCGCTCGCCGACTTCAGCTTCGATTACCAGGACCTGCTGTTCCGGCCGTTGCCGGCAACGCCCGAGGCAGAGCCATGACGCCCGACCTCGATCCGCGGGACTTCCGCGCGCTGCTCGGGCGGGCCGCCGACGTGGCGGCGCGGCACTGGGAGCGGCTGCCCGAGATGCGCGCGTACACTCGACCGCCCGACGACCTCGTGGCGGCGTGGCGCACCGAGCCCCTGCCCGAGCGCGGCGTCCCGCTGGAGCGCCTCCTCGACCGCATCGAGCGCGAGATCGTGGCCTACCCGCTCGGCGTCGGCCAGCGCCGCTGGTGGGGGTTCATCAACTCCCCGCCCCACCCCGCCGGCATCGCCGCCGACCTGATCGCCGCTACGCTCAAGAACAACTGCGCCGGCACGAGCCAGATAGCAGTGCAGGTGGAGCTGACCGTAATGGATTGGCTCGCCCGGCTGGTGGGCCTGCCGCGCGGCAGCGGCGGACTGCTGGTGAGCGGCGGCTCAATGGCGAACCTCGTCGCGCTGGCGGCGTGCCGCGAGGCGAAGCTCCCCGGCACTCGGCGCCGGGGCGTGCGTGCGGCGCAGCGGCAACCCACTGTCTACGCGTCGAGCGAGGCGCACTCCTGCATCCTGCGTGCCGTGGAGCTGCTCGGCCTCGGCTCCGAGGCCTTGCGCCTCGTGCCGGTGGACCGGGAGTACCGCATGGACGTGGCGGCGCTCTCCGCCATGCTCGCAGCCGATCGGGCGGCGGGCCTCGAGCCGATCTGCGTCGTCGCGAGCGCCGGGACCGTCAACACCGGCGTGGTGGATCCGCTCGCCGCGGTCGCCGACGCGGCGCGGGAGCACCGCTGCTGGTTCCACGTCGACGGCGCCTACGGCGCGGTCGGAGCGGCCCTGCCCGAGCTCGCCGCCCGGTATCGTGGCATCGAGCGCGCCGACTCGGTCGCGATGGATCCCCACAAGTGGCTGTACGTCCCCTACGAGGCGGGAGCCACCCTGGTGCGCGATCCGGCGAGCCTGCGCGCGATGTTCGCACACCGCGCCGAATATCTCGCCCTCGAGGAGGACTCCTACCTCGAGGGCCCGGTGTGGATCTCCGACTTGGGCCCCCAGCTCACACGGGAATTCCGGGCGCTCAAGGTGTGGGCGGTGATGCAGGCGGTGGGCCTCGAGCAGTACCGGGAGTTGTGGCGCAACGACATCGCGGTAGCGCGCGAGGTCGTGCGCCTGGCGGCGCGTCAGCCGCGGCTCGAGGTGCTCGCCCCGTCGGACTTGAGCTGCTTCTGCGTTCGCTATCTTCCCGAGAGGGCCGAGCTGGCCGAGCGGGGTGAGGCCAACGCGTTCAACCGGGAGGTGCTCGACCGCATTCATCGGGACGGGCGGATGTTCATCTCGGGAACGACGCTGCAGGGGACGTTCGCGTTGCGGGGCTGCGTCACCAACTTCCGTTCCACGCCCGCCGACGCGAAGATTTGTGTGGACACCATCGTCGAGCTGGGTAACCGGCTCGAGGCGGAGCGGCATTGATCGGCGACCTGCTGCGACAACCCTGGCCCTGGTACGTGACCGGTCCCCTGGTGGGCCTGGTCGCGATCGGCCTGCTCGTGATCGGCAACAAGCAGTTCGGGGTTTCGAGCAATCTCCGGCACCTGTGCGCCGCCTGCGTGCCCAGCGACGTCGCCTACTTCAAGTACGACTGGCGGCGCGCCGGCCTGTGGAATCTCGTGTTCATCGGCGGCGTCGTGATCGGCGGGTTCGTGGGTGGCGTGCTGCTCGCCAATTCGCATCCCGCCGCCATCACGCCCCAGGCGCACGCCTCGCTCGCGGCCCTCGGCATCCACGACTTCGCGGGACTCGTGCCGCGCGAGCTGTTCAACTGGCATGCGCTGCTGAGCGTCCGGGGGCTGGTGATGGTCGTGGGCGGGGGGCTGCTCATCGGGTTCGGCACGGCCTACGCGGGTGGTTGCACGTCGGGCCACGGGATCGCGGGCCTCGCCGATCTGCAGCTTCCCTCGCTCGTCGCCGTGCTGTCGTTCTTCGCAAGCGGAGCGCTGGCGAGCCACTTCCTGCTTCCGCTGCTCGTCCCCCGATGAGCGCTACACCCACGACCCCCGTCACCACGGCCGCTCGGGCGTCCTCCAGGGAGCGTCTGCTCGCCGCTTACCTGCTGCTGGGCATCCTGTTCGGGCTGGTCCTGACAAAGGGCGAGCTGGTCTCCTGGTTCCGGATCCAGGAGGCGCTGCGCTTCCAGGGTCTCTATCTGTACGAAGTATTCGCCGCTGCGCTGGCCGTCGCGGCGCCCGGCTTCGCGCTCCTCACGCGCCGCCGCGTGCGCTCGCTCGCGGGCGAGCTCATCGTCATCCCACCCAAGGTGCTGGGCCGTGGCATCCGGTACGTGGCGGGCGGCCTGATCTTCGGGACGGGGTGGGCGCTGGTCGGGGCCTGCCCGGGGCCGCTGTTCGCGCTGCTCGGCGCCGGCGTCGGCGTGATCGCGGTCGCGTGCGTCGCAGCTATGGCCGGAACGTGGGTGTACGGATACCTGCGGCCCAGGCTGCCGCACTAGCGCGGCCGAGAATCGCAGCGGCGGCGGTCGTACTGATCGCCGCCGCCGTGCTGCTCGCGTACGAGATCCCACCCTTCCCCACCTGGTTCTACGTCTTCGCGTGGTATCCGGCGCTCGTCATCCTCGACCAGACGATCGTGCTGCTCGGCGGCGAGTCGCTCTCCGCCCGGCCCCGCGAGCTCGCGTCGATGCTGTGGTGGTCGGTGGTGATCTGGCTGCTATTCGAGGCGATCAACTTCCGGTTGCAGGACTGGTACTACGTGTTCCTTCCCGCGGGCCGGCTCGAGCGCTGGATCGGGATCACGGTGTCGCTCGCGACGGTGGTGCCCGCCGTGCTGCTGCCGGAGCGCCTGCTCGACTGGCTCGGCGTATGGCGGGACCTGCGCCATCGAGCCTTCCCACTCGGGCCCCAGCAGCTCCGGATCGCAGGCTGGGCGGGTTGGGCGCTGCTCGCCCTCGTGCTCGCGTTCCCCCGCTACCTCTATGCCTTCACGTGGGGTGCGGTGTGGCTCATCGTCGAGCCGCTGCTGTACGCCCGCGACCCCGAGCGCTCCCTGTTCGCCGACGTCGCTGGCGGCCGTTGGGGACGGATCGCGCGCCTCATGGCGGCGGGCCTGTTCGCCGGCGCGCTGTGGGAGACGTTCAACGCCGTGGCGCGCGGCCGGTGGATCTACACGGTGCCGTTTCTCGAGGGCCTAAAGATCTTCGAGATGCCGCTCGTGGGGTTCCTGGGCTTCCCGTTCTTCGCCCTCGAGGCGTGGTCGCTCTATCACCTGCTCGCGCCGCGGACCGACCGCCGCAGCCTCCTCGCCTCCGGAGCGGTTGCGCTGCTCGTGCTCGCGGGGATCGACCACTGGACGGTGAGCTCCACCGCGCCGCGCTTCGCCGC
>JAEHDT010000261.1 GCA_016880225.1 Gemmatimonadota bacterium
CGCCGGTGTATATTCGCGCCGTGATCTACGTGGAACGCACGAGCCAGAAGGGCATCGTGATCGGGGCGGGGGGCCGCGCCATCAAAGCGCTCGGCCAGGCCGCCCGCGCCAAAATCGAGGCCCTCGTCGGAGCGCAGGTGTTCCTCGAGCTGCACGTGAAGGTCATGCCCAAGTGGCGGCGCCGCGCCGCATCGCTGCGCCGCCTCGGATACGGCCGGTGAGTCTCCCGCCCGACCTGCTCGAGATCCTCGTATGCCCCAAGTGCAAGGGGCCGCTCGAGCACCGCACCGCGCCCCAGGAAACGCTGGTGTGCCACGCCTGCCGGCTGATCTATGCGGTCGAGGACGACATCCCCATCATGCTGATCGACGAGGCGAAGCACTTCTGACGCTGCGCTGGCTCCTCGTCGCCGCGCCCGCGTCATGGTTGCTCGCCTGGCTCGGAGCACCCGCCTCCGCCGTCTTCGCCGCCTCCGCCATCGCCGTCGTCCCGCTCGCCGCCGAGATGGGGGCGGCGACCGAGGCGCTCGCGGTGCGCACCGGCCCGGCCGCCGGCGGCCTCCTGAATGCCACCTTCGGAAACGCGGCCGAGCTGATCGTCGCGATCGTGGCGCTGCGGGCCGGTTTCGTGGATCTCGTCAAAGCCTCCCTGGCGGGATCGATACTCGGCAACCTGCTGCTCATCCTCGGGCTCGTGCTGGTCGCGGGCGGCGCGCGCCGCCCCACGCTTACCTTCAACCGCACGGCCGCCGGCACGAGCGGGGCGATGCTGCTGCTTGCGGTCGCGGCACTCGTCATCCCGGCGCTATTCGCGCTAACCCATCCCGCCGCTCGTCCGGAAGAGGGGCTGCACCTCTCCGCGGGGGTCGCGGTGCTGCTCGGCCTGACCTACCTGGCGAGCCTCGTGTTCTCCCTGGTCACGCACCGCCAGCTGTTCCATGGCGAGACCGGTGGCGTGCACGGGCCCGCGGCGCCCTACGGGCCGCGGGTCGCCCTGGGGATCCTCGCGGTCGCGACGGCGCTGGTCGCGCTCGAGAGCGAGCTGCTCGTGGGAGCGACCGAGACGCTGGTGCGGGAGCTGGGGCTGTCGGAGTTGTTCCTCGGCCTCGTCGTGATCCCGCTCGTCGGTAACGCGGCCGAGCACGCCACCGCGGTGGTGGTGGCGCGGCGCGGTCACACCGACCTCGCGCTCCACATCGCGCTCGGCTCGAGCACGCAGGTCGCGCTGTTCGTGGCGCCCGCCCTGGTCGGCATCGGCTGGCTGCTCGGGCACCCCATGAATCTCGCGTTCACCGGCTTCGAGGTCGTGTCGCTGGGGTTCGCTTCGTTGATCGTCACCGTGATCGCGCTGGACGGGGAGTCGCACTGGTTCGAGGGTGCCCAGCTGCTGGCGCTGTACGCCCTGATCGCGCTCGCGGTGTGGTTCATTTGACACGCGAGCACACGGGTCCTAAGTTTAGGCGCGCTCGACCCTTACGTGAGGAGGCAGGTGCGCGGCACGCGCCCGACGATACTGTTCTTCTCGCCGGCTGGTCGCAAGGTACCTGACTTCCTGGCACGCTGGGTGGACGGCAAGGGGCTCACGATCGTACCGGTCCCGGACCCCGCGGACGTGGAGCAGCGAGTGCTCCGGTCGCTGCCGCAGCTCGTGGTGATCGACGCGGATGGCGGCCCGGAGGGGCTGGCGCTGTGCAACCGGCTCAAGGCGGATTCCTACTCGGCCATCGTGCCGCTCGCGGTGCTGACGAGCCGACACACGACGGACCGCGTGCAGGAGTGGTTCACCGCCGGAGCCGACGAGGTCATCAGCCCTCTGTTCGAGCCGCAGGAGCAGGCGAGCCGGCTGGACGGCCTCATGACGCGCACGGCACGCGACGTCGCCGTGAACCCGTCCACGCGCCTGCCGGGAACCACGGAGATCGAGCGGGAGATCCGGCGGCGCATGGAGATGGGCGAGTTGTTCGCCGTGTGCTACGCCGACCTCGACCATTTCAAGGAGTACAACGATCGCTACAGCTACAACGACGGCGATCGGGTCATCTACATCCTGTCGCGCATCCTGCACGACGTGGTCAAGGGGCTGCTCGGCGGTCGCGGGTTCGTGGGGCACATCGGCGGAGACGATTTCATCTTCATCATCCCGTTCGATGCGATCCCGGACGTGTGCGGCGAGGTGCTCGAGGTGTTCGACACGCTGATTCCGTACCAGTACAACGAGCAGGACCGGCGGGCCGGATACTACTTCGGCAAGGACCGGCGTGGCCAGCTGCACCGCGTGCCGCTCATGACGCTGTCGATCGGCATCGTCACCAATCAGCACCGCCGGTTCGCACACCCGGCGCAGGTGAGCGAGCTCGCCACGGAAATGAAGAGCTACGCGAAGACGCAGCCCGGGTCGGTGTTCGTGGTGGACCGCCGCCGCGACCCGGAGCTGGACGACAACGGCACGCGGTAGCGGGAGCCCGGGGAGCGCAGTGTGAACGTCACCTGTCCGTCGTGCGAGACGGTGTATCGCGTGGACCCGGCCAAGGTCCCGGCGGGCGGCGTACGCGCGCGCTGCGCGGTGTGCAGCAACGTGTTCGCGGTGAGCGCCTCGGCGGGGGACGGGGCAGCCCCTCCCCCGCTCGCGGCAGCTGCTCGGGGAGCTGGGGGGGCTGGCCCATCTCCCGCGGCACCGCC